>CAXTPJ010000073.1:0-9381 GCA_964245855.1 uncultured Ferruginibacter sp.
CAATACCAGGTAGAAGCCCAGCGAACAGTACTGCAAAAAAACTTTACCAATGAAGATGATTTTTTAAAAAGCCTCAATATGCTTTCGCTGGTGGAGCCTTTCAATAAATTCAATACTCCAAGGGTTGCGCAACTATCGCAGCGCTCTAACCAGTTTAACTTGCGCACAGTCAGGTACACAGAAGCCGATATTGAACAGTTGGCAATCAACAATGATTATTTTTCTTTTGCATTTACGCTGGAAGACAAGTTTGGCGACAATGGTATGATCTGCGTAATCATCCTTAAAAAAGAAAATGCCACTACCCTGTTTGTAGACACCTGGTTTATGAGTTGCAGGGTATTGAAAAGAACCATGGAAAATTTTGTTTTAAATACGATCGTTCACTTTGCAAAACAGCAGGGCTTTACTCATCTAAAAGGAGAATACCTGCCAACCGCAAAAAATGAAATGGTAAAAAATCACTATTTAAATCTTGGATTTGTAAAAAATGATGATTACTGGGTGCTGGATGTGCCGTCTTACGATGAGAAAAAATGTTTTATTACAACTAAAAAATAATTAATGGAAACTGCAGAAATATTAAAACAACTGACTGTCATTTTTAATGATGTACTGGACACAGATGATGTGGTTTTACAGGAAACCACCACTGCTGATGATGTGGAAGGCTGGGATTCATTGACACATGTACAATTGGTGGTTGCGGCAGAAAGGCATTTTAAAATACGCTTCAGTGCAAAAGAGATACAAAGCTGGAAAAATGTTGGCGAACTGATCGAGAGTATTCGAACTAAAATATAACTCCCTCTTTTCCGTTAGTTAAATAATTCCTGCTGTTACACACAGTGTTTATCCATATACCTTATTGAAGCTACCATTTAAAACTAAATGCTGGTAAGGTAATATGATATTTAATTCTTTCGGGTTTGCGATCTTTTTCCTCGTTATTGCACTGGTAATTTATTTTTTACCGGCCCGTTTCCGCTGGATATGGTTGTTGCTATCCGGCATTTTCTTTTATGCATGGTGTAACCCAATGTATGTATTGGTGCCGGTTTTCATTACGCTGATCACCTGGCTGGGCGGATTACAAATGGAAAAAGCAGGATCAGAAGAAAAAGCAAGGCCATACTACCTGTTATGCATAGCCGCAAATATTGGCGTACTGGTATTTTTTAAATACTTTAATTTTTTTATTGGCGCTTTTGCAGATGTAGTGAATGTATTCAGACATACAAACAGCTTTGCAAAAAGCAGTTTATTGCTCAACATCATAGCTCCGTTGGGGATTTCTTATATCACTTTCCAGGCCATTGGTTATTTGATTGAAATAAAAAGGGGCAACCAGCCGGCGGAGAAAAACCTTGGCCATTTTGCTGCTTATTTATTTTTCTTTCCAAAGTTGATTGCGGGACCGGTTGAAAGGGCACACCATTTTTTACCACAGTTAAAGAACCCGAAATCTTTTGATGCGGACAGTGTATTGACCGGCGTAAAAATGATCATCTGGGGTTTGTTTAAAAAGCTGGTGATTGCAGACCGCATTTCAATCTATACTGATGCTGTATTTAATAATTTTGATCATCACTCCGGTATTACTTTGTTGTTTGCGGCCACCCTCTATGTTTTCGAGATGTATGCTGATTTTTCCGGCTACACTGATATGGCGCTGGGTCTTGCCAGGATATTAGGCTTTGATCTTACGCAAAACTTTAATCGCCCTTTGCTGGCAAAATCTGTTACCGAATTTTGGCGAAAATGGCATATCTCCCTATCTTCCTGGTTCACTGATTATTTTTATAACCCTATTGCTATTGAAAAAAGGGATTGGGGCAAATGGGCCATTGTGTATGCTTCTTTCATAACCTTTATAACACTTGGTTTTTGGCATGGCGCCAACTGGACTTTTGTTGTATTTGGCTTTTTGCAGGCCCTCATATTAACGATTGAATTTTTCACCAGAAAAACAAGGAAAGAGTGGAGAAAGAAAGTACCCGTGTGGTTGAATAACCTGCTGGGCATTGGTTTTACCTTTGGTTATTTTGCCTTTGCCACTATTTTTTTCAGGGCCGACTCCGTGGGAGATGGGTTGGATATTATAAAAAAGATCGCTTCTTTTAATGGCCCGTTTTATTCAGACAGCCCTTCTACCATGTTGTTTATTTTCGCCGGTATTTTTTCGCTGGCAGTATATGAAATCAAAGAAGAATATTTCGACAACCGTTTTGCCATATCAACAAACAGGTACTGGCTGGTACGCAATGGCTTTTACTGTATGCTATTGATAATGATATTATTGATGGGTGTATTTGATGGAGGACAGTTTATTTATTTTCAATTTTAAGTTGGTAGACAATGTTTAAACAATCAAACAACAATAAAAAAAGTATCGGTTATTTTTTGCGGAAGGCATTGCTGTTTTTGGCATTGGTAGTGGCGGCTGATTTCATCATAGGATCTGTGTTAAAACATTTTTATCAAAGGCAGGCTTCCGGTTGGGATTACCGTACAAAATATTCTGTTGAAGACAGCAAAGCAGACATATTGATCTTTGGCGCCTCCCGTGCACAGCAACAATACAACCCATTGTATTTGCAAGACAGCCTTAACATGAGTTGTTATAATGTTGGGCGTGATGGTATGCCTTTCTTTTATCATTACGCTTTACTGCAGGCCGTACTAAAACGCTACATTCCCAAAATGATCATTCTGGATTGCGAGTACGGCACATTAAAATACAATGAAGGAAACTACGACCGCCTTTCTACCCTGCTGCCTTTTTACAACGACCATCCCGAAATGCAACCCATCATTGAACTGAAGGGACCATTCGAAAAATATAAATTGCTTTCAAAAATATATCCCTATAATTCTTTGTTGTTTAAAATCGGTGTTGGCAACCTCCATTCCAATAAAAAAAGGCATGAAGACATTAATGGTTACGTAGAGTTAACCCATAGTCTCGATGAACCGATGCGATCAGTTGACTACACCGTTAAATATCCATTGGATTCGGTAAAAGTGAATATGCTCTATTCTTTTATAGCACAATGCAAAGAAAGAAACATCAAACTGTTCTTTGTTTGTCCGCCATACTACATCAATGGCATTGGTACAGATTATTCTATTGATGAAACAAAAAAGATAGCCGCAGCAAAGAACATCCCCTTTTTAGATTATGCGAAAGACCCTCAGTTTACCAGCAACTCCAAATTGTTTGATGATACGGTGCATGTAAACAGCGAGGGATCTAAAATATTTTCTGCGATGCTGGCCAGGGACCTTAAACAAAAATTATCAGAAGAACCAAAATAATAGATTGCTGACAGGCAACTATGCAACGGAAGCCAATGGCTTCCGTTTTTTTTTATTCGGCACAAACTTTAAAGTTTATAGGTGTTAAAATTTAGCCGGACTTTAAAAACCATTTGAGATACTGATTTGATTTCTCTATAAGATTCGGAAATATGTTGAACTGCATTGGCGCTGCATAGTGATGATGTTTTCGTGTAATTTATATAATATACACTTAGCGGAACATTTTACTTATAATACAAAACACCCAATCAACTCTTTTACATTTATAATGTATTGCTGCCATAAAAAAACTACAGTACAAGTGAGTGACACAACGATGATCAGTAAAATCACTGAAGCTTGTAAAAAAAACTTTTACTTACTCTTTTAATAAAAAAAATACCCCCGCTAAAAAGCAGGGGTATTTATCCTAATTATCAATCAATCCAAATTACTATTCACCTAAAACTGTTTTTGTTATAGTGTCTTTTGCAGTGAATACCTGCACATGGTACACTCCTTTTCTAACGCCATGTACCGGAGCTTCAATAACATTCAACCCGTTCTGCAACTGCATTTGTTTGGTTGCAAACACCCTGCCCACTGCATCTACAATACGGATGTTCATAACCTGTGCTTCGTTGCTGTTCACCATCATTTTAACAGCAGCAGAAGAAAGTGACACATTTTCTACGGTAAAGATGTTGCTGTTGCTTCCGGTATTGATCAACACCGTTTTGCTGTAGGTACCTGTACCGTCCCTGTCTACAATTGCTAACCTATAGTAGTTGCTGCCATTAACAGGTGTTGCATCTGTAAAACGATAGTCCCTGCTGCCTTCCCTGCTGTTGTTGGCATTAACCCTTCCGATGGTTTCAAACTGGCGCCCATTGCTGCTTCTTTGTATAGAGAAATAACTGCTGTTAATTTCTGATGAAGTATTCCAGGTAAGATTGATACGGCCATTGTTGTTTCTTCCGGTAAAATCTATCAATGTTACAGGCAATACTTTAGCCATGATGATATTGATGGTGTCTGATGCGGAAAGGCCTGCACTGTTGGTGGCGGTTAACCGGAAAGTGTAAGTACCTTCTGTTATGCTGGTCAATTTTGCAACAGCCCTGTTGGCATTGGTAATGGTTACCGGTGCAGGGCCGGATACTAACGACCATGTGTATCCTGTAATAGTACCACCCCTTGCAGTTCCGGTGAGCATTACTGAGTCAATTGGCAATGAAACCACTTTATCAGCACCGGCATTAACAACTGGCATAGAGTCAACAGCACCCGCTTTGATAATAATTTTTGAGCTGTATGGTTGCAGTGTTAAAGTGCCGTTGTAAATAGTACTGTCAACTCCAATGTATTTTGCGCCCAGGAAAATGTTTTTTACAACATTGGTAGCATTGTACTCAAAACGCACCATGCTTTCCAGAGTATTAACTGTTGCGTTGGCTTCATAAAATTCTATGTTATCAATATAAGTAGTACCAGAACCTTCTTCTACTGCAATCACATAACTGGCACCTGCTGTTTCTGTTGTTGGGCCATCCAGCAAAAATTCATGATTGATTTTGGTGGTGCCGAAAGACCTGGTTTGTATGGCAATAAGGTCATTGTAAGGAGAGGCTGATTTTCTCATGTAAGCCCTTACAATACCGTTTGCAGAAGTACCCAGCGTAGTAAAGCGCAGGATGTATTTTTTGCTGCTGCTAACAGGACCGATCGGGCTATGCAACTGGCAATAGCGGCCCGGGTTATTGGTTGCAAAAGTAATTTTTAATGAACCTGCGCCGGTAATTTTACCGGTATTATCCCAGCTTGCCGTTGCATTGGCGCTAAACAAAGTAACACCATTGATATTGCTGGTAAACTGAGCGTTGGAAAACTTGTTTGCACCAATGGTATTGATCAATGTGTAAGGCTGTATTTTATGCGCTGGCTTTTTTGAGTTAAGATCATAGCTGGTAGCTGCTTTCCAGCCACCGAGCGAATAGGGTGAAGTTGGGATAATGGCACCACCTTCTGTGCTGTAAATTTCTGTTGCAATACCGGCATCGGAAACAGACTGGTAATAATTACTGTCGATAGAACCCAAAGAACGCAGGTTATTTTCAATGGTGTTTATAACAGGCGTATTCAATCCGGCATTTACATAAAAGAGGTTTTGCTGTGTTGGATCCATCGAAAAAGAAATATTCTTTTTAATGTTAAGGTTGTGGATAGAACCATAAGCCCAACGCATAAAGCTGATATCTTTATTGTTATCGAAAAGCGTATTATCACGAATGGTTACGCCGGAAGGATTGTTACAGTGAACCCCCCATTTATTACTGTTGAACACCGTATTGTCGGCAACCGTTACATTCATTGAACGGCCATCCAGGAAAATACCGCCTACTAAAATACCGGTTGAACCTGTTCCCTGCGGAGCGCCAATTCCATTGAATACAATATTTTTTCTTACTATCCTGTTGGTGTAGTATTTACCGGGAAGCGCATCCGTACCACCAACCCAGGTGTAAATGCCGCCACCATCTTGTAAAGTGTAACAGAAATTACTCACCACATTATATTGCACAATTACATCATTGCCATTGAACTGTATACCACCCAACCCTGTTGAATCAACAACATTGTGCTCAATTAATACGTTGCTTAAAGCAGATATGGACATGCCTTTATTATCTGCACTTTCATAATAAGAACCCATACCCACAAAAGGCGCTGTATTTCTTACTGTACAATTTCTTACAATTACATTGCTTTTAACAGTGCTGGATACTTCAATTGAATTACACAAAACATTTTTGGTATTAACTCCATCTACTACCACATCGTTGGCATTGAAGATATGTACCGCTTTACCGCCTATGTTTGTCATATCGCAACTCAGCACTTTAATAAAACCACCATTCATTGAATACACTGCACTCATGTTAGCACCTTCAAAAGCAAGGTTACTAACGGTGATGTTTGTATTATTTTTCATATCGATCAGTGTATCAACCGTACTTACTTTTACTGAAAAGTTGGAAGGAACATTGTTGCCGAAATAAACCAATATTTTTTTTGCTGCCACATCAAAGTACCATTCACCAAACTGATCCAGTGTTCTGCGGTCGTTCATAAAAAAGTATCCGTGATTTGCTTCTGCAACTGCCTGGACCGGTGATACGCCTGAGTTGTAGCTGGTTTTCATTCTTGAGTAGATAACGCCATTTGCTGTTTGGCTTGTAACAACCTGCCTGTCCATTGTCCAGGGATTTTTACGTATGCCAATCTCTGCACCTGTCCAGTTAACACTTGATGACAGGTTAACATCGGTAATAGAAGCAGAATTACCGGTTTGATACATTAAGTATCCCCCGTTGGCATCGCTTGCATTTGGATAACGGCCAATCTGTTGTGGCCTTCCGTTAATGATCACCATATTAAGATTGGACTTTGCATTAACGCTGCATTCATATATACCGCCGCCGGCATCAACCCAGTTGCTGACAGTTGTAAAACCAGTGATCACCGGTTTTGCACCAGCGCCATAGGCTGAAATGGTGAGGTTGTTTCTCTTCAAAATCAATGAACCATAAAACACATCTCCCCTTTTAAAAAAGATACTGTCATTGGCTGCAAAATTGAAGGCATTTACCTGTGTTAATGATTGCCACGCAGTAGCTGCTGTTGTTCCCCTGTTTGCATCATTGCCACTGGCAGCAACATAATAGTTTGTTGCGTTTGCTGCCCCTCCGCACAGAACAAAGAGTGAAAGTAATAGTCGTTTCATAGTGTAGGATTTTTAGTTTTCTTAGGATATAATGATTGACGTTTAAACAAAGGGTTACCGTTACGGATTTTTTGTCCGTTTTAACTGCGTCTTTTTATCGAAACAGTTACCTGTAATAATCATGAACAGCTAATGATGCAGTACTAAAAGACTGTATCAATTAACTCAACACTTGCCAAAACCTTTTTTGAAACATAACAGGGCAAAAAATAAAGATTTGCTTGTGCAGCAAATTGCCTGTTGGTGGATGTGGGTTGTGTTTTCATAGTTCTCATTGCGGAGTAAAACAAAAAAAATTGACGGGTATGTTTTACTCTTTAAAAATAAACCTTCGGAAAAACTATAAAGGAAAGAATAGCGGGCTGCTAAAAGTTTTCAATGATAGGATTCAGGGTTTATGGATTTTTAGTTTTCGGGTGGTGAAATTTAACTTTTCAAATTGAAATTTCACGCTCAGCATTCAGCCAAAATCATGCCAAGCATTAACAGTTTTTTAGCATTTTTACAATTACCCTACTTTTTAATGGAGCATGAAAGCCTATACCACAGAGGGTTTCAGCGGATGGATAATTGCCATTGCAACCTGTGTGTAGAATAGTTTTCATAATTTCCAAAATCAAGGTTAGGTATGTCCGGATATTGTTCCCAAAATAAAAAATACCCGGCCCGGATTACTTTAAAAACTGAAAACTAACGTAATTATTGCAATGGGCAAGCTAAATAAGTAAAATCGGGTACTTGTGCTTTTGCTTTTCGTAAAATTACTTTTTCCCGAATCGTAATTTTTCAGTTCACCAAATTGCAGTACTATAAAGTATATAAAAAATCTTTCAGCAATCCTCCATCGGCTGCTATCCTATGACTTTTCTTTTCCAATGTTAACTGTTGCTGAATGGTTTCAGGTATGGGCACTGCTTCGCCAATTACCGGCTCAACCACATCATAAAATTTAACCGGGTGCGCTGTTTCCAATACCATTCCTTTTTGCAAAGAATGGGCGTTTAAGTATTCCTGCAGGGCAAGGTATCCAACAGCTCCATGCGGATCAAGCAGGTAACCTTCTTCCTGGTAAACAGTTTTTAATGTAGCTTTTGTTGCTTCATCTGAAATACTGCAACTGCTCAATACTTTTTTTAGGTCAACAAACTGGTTACCGAATATTTCCAGTATCCTTACAAAGTTGCTTGGGTTGCCAACATCCATCGCATTGGAAATAGTTGCCACTGCTTTTTTAGGTTCATACTTTTCTGTTTGCATAAATGCAGGCACCACATCATTGGCGTTGCATGCCGCAATAAAATGCTCCACCGGCAAACCGGATACATGGGCTAAAATACCGGCGCAGATATTACCAAAATTGCCGCTTGGCACTGATACAACAGGCAATCCTTTTTGATTTTCTATCCATTGTTTATAAGCAAAGAAATAATAGAACTGTTGCGGCAACCAGCGGGCTACATTGATAGAATTGGCCGAGGTAAGGAATAGTTTTTTATTCAGTTCATCATCCGTAAACGCCTGCTTAACCATTTGCTGGCAATCGTCGAATGTACCATCCACTTCCAGTGCATGAATGTTTTTACCAAGCGTGGTCAGTTGTTTTTCCTGCACCGAACTTACTTTTCCTGATGGATATAATATCACTACTTCCACTCCTTCTACATCATAAAAACCATTGGCTACGGCGCCACCGGTATCGCCGGAGGTTGCTACCAGCACCGTTACTTTTTGTTGCTGGCCTTTTACAAAATACCCGAGGCAACGGCTCATAAACCTGGCGCCAATATCTTTAAAAGCCAGTGTAGGACCATGGTACAACTCCAGTGAATAAATTTTATCTGTTACTTTCACCAACGGAATATCAAAGTTCACCGTTTCATTAACGATCCTTCTTAATTCAGCTTCCGGTATAGTATCTCCAACATAAGGAGCAATTACCCGGTACGCAATTTCTTCATTGGAATATTGCGAAATATTATCCATCAACTCTTTTGGCAAAACAGGTATGCGTTCAGGAAAGTACAACCCTTTATCCGGTGCCTGCCCCTGTATGGTGGCTTCTTTAAAACTTACTTTGGGAGCGTTATGGTTGGTACTATAGTATTGCATGAGGAAGGTTTAAAGTTTAAGGTTTAAATGTTTAAGGTTAGAAGGCAACTTCATTTGGTAAATAACAGCTTACTGATTGACAAGAAAACTGCCGCCCGAAATCAATAAATTCATAGATATACTTAAACCCGATCAATAAAAAATAAAAGCTATTACAAAAGAAATTACCATAGAAAAAATCACAAATC
>CAXTPJ010000074.1:0-9359 GCA_964245855.1 uncultured Ferruginibacter sp.
GTTTACCGGCGTATGCAGGTAGATGAGCAAATCCGGTTGCAATATTTGCGGATTGATGATCTCAAATAATTTCTGGTACAAACGGAATTCTTCGCTTGATAAATTCACTTTGGCAAACAGCAGGCATTTGGTAAACAGGTAATCAGAAATAGTAATGGTTTGAAACATATCCTTCGTCTGCAGCATATCTTTCAACTGTTTGTAGCGTTCTGCCATAAAAAACAGTTCTACCGGAAAAGCATACTGGGCAGGGTTTTCGTAAAATTTGGGCAGAAAAGGATTGTCGGCAAATTCTTCCAGTATCAGCCGGGAATTAAAATGTTTGCTGAGTATATGTGCTAAGGTAGTTTTGCCTGCGCCGATGTTGCCCTCTATTGTTACAAAATTGTATTGCATAATTTACCAGCCGCAAAATAAGGGCAAACATCACTTCAAAATTCAAATTTTTCTTACATCCAAAGGGTCGCTGCAATTTGTTAGTAATTGGTGGATGTTTTGTTGCAAAACCGGGTGCTTAAAATTTGGCGAAACCTCATTCAAAGGAACCAATACAAATCTCCGGTTGGCAATTTCAGGATGGGGAACGGTCAATATTTTTTCATGGATAATATCTGAATTAAAAAACAAAATGTCAATGTCAATAACCCTGGGCGCATTCTTAACAGTTCTTATTCTGCCCAATTTTTCTTCTATCAAAAGTATGGCTTCCATGGTTTGCAGGGCGGCCAGTTTGGTTTCCACTACAATCACCTGGTTTAAAAAATCCGGTTGATCTGTATTGCCCCATGCAGCCGTAATATACAAAGCAGATTGGCGTGTAACCTTACCGATTGTTTTATTGATGTGCTGAATGGCAGCTTTCAATTGTTGTTGGCTATTGCCTATGTTATTGCCAAGCAACAGGTAAGTTTTATTCATTTTCAATAAATAATCTTTTATCAAAATGAAAACTGGCAGTACTCAGGATCTTAACTTTTTTAAAATCGGGATGTTGAATGTTCAGTATAAAATTATTTTCTTCATCCACCACTGCTGATGGTACTTTCATGAGCAGGGCATCATTCGATTTAATAAATTCATCCCCCATAAACTGGGTGTACCCAACATCATCCTTCCAGCTTTTCTTCAATTTGGATTTGGTGATCACCGGGTGCCCGGTTGTATCCGGTACATTTATTTTAATAATATGGTAATTGTCGGGGATAGTGTATTTATCCGCATGGGCCAATATCTCCAGTACACAAAGTGAAATGTTTTCTGTAGTATATAAGACTGTGATCCCTTTTGAATTCCACCTGCCGCCAAATAGCTTAGCCCCTGTGCCAGACAGGTCTTCTTTATACAATGCTGATGCAAGCCGGTAAACAATCATGCTAATATCCCGTGTTCTATTCTTCCTAATTGTGTTAATACCATGTCAATGCCCTGCGCACTGGTAAGCGATTGCAAAGACAATTGGCCCTCCAGCATGTAAGGGCTTCGGCGTATCCAGGTATAAAATTTATCGATGCTGCCAAATACTTCCTGGCCTCTCTTAAATACCTTATCCAGTTGCATGGCACGCTCAGCATTCATGGGTGCAAAGCTGCCATTGTTTTTAGCATAGCGCTGAAGGGTTCGTTCGCTAACATGCAGCATGGCAGCCCATTCCGCCTGTGTAAAAGGTGTATGGTCTGCTATCTTTTTAAACTCTTTAAACGTAAAATCTTTTAATGCTGCCAGGGGTTTGGCAATAGGTTGGTACATTGCCTTTGGCTCTTCTATTTTATTGGCCGCATCACTTTTTTTGTAAGCAACTGGCTTCTTTTGTTTAGGATCATTTTTCATATATCCGTCATTTGTCCCCAAATTTATGTCACTTGTCTTGGATTTCAAATTTTTTTTCTCCTTTTTTGCAATAGCTTTACCTTTTAAATATAGTGTGAATGTCATCGTATAGTCAGTTAACGGCCATGTTGGCCATTACCAAAGCCAGTCTAAAGGCCATTTTCCGCAGTCCTTCGGCTGTTATTTTCAGTTTTGTTTTTCCTTTTGTATTTATTCTGGTATTCGGTTTTATTGGTGGCAACGGCGGCGTACCGCTGTATAAAATTGCCATTGCCCAAACCAGCGATACCAACAATATTTTGTACGATTCTATCAAAACCAGCAAACGCATCCGCATCGTTCGCTTTGCCGATACACAACAACTACGTACCAGCTTGCTTAAAGGAAATATTGCCGGCGTTTTAAACATTCGTAAAACCGATACTACTTCCCCCGCTTACGAATATGCCATCCATACCACCACTGCCAGCAGCGATCAATGGCCGCAATTAATGCCGCTCATTGCAGGTATTAACAATACCATCAGCAACAATGTTTTTGCAGGCAGACCAATTTATGCGAAGCAGGATAAAATTGATGTAGAAGAAGTAAGGGAATATACCACCATCGACTTTATCTTACCCGGACAGTTAGGCTTTTCGCTACTCAGTTCCGGCGTATTCGGCGTTGCCTTCATGTTTTTTAGCATGCGCAATACGCTGGTGTTAAAGCGCTTCTTTGCTACGCCCATCAGCCGTACTTATATTGTATTGGGCGAAGGCCTGGCAAGGGTGCTGTTTCAAATGCTCACCGCCATTGTGATCATTTTGGCAGGCCGTTTTCTTTTTGGGTTTACGCTCATCAATGGCTTCCTAACGTTAATGGATATGTTGATTTTAAGTTTTGTAGGACTCATTGTTTTCATGGGCTTTGGCTTCATCGTAAGCGGATTGGCAAAAAGCGAAAGCACCATTCCACCTTTTGCAAACCTCATCACGCTGCCCCAGTTTTTGTTGGGCGGCACATTCTTTTCTGTAGAAGCATTTCCAAAATGGCTGCAACCCATTTCAAAAGCATTGCCATTAACACATTTGAATACGGCCATGCGGGCAGTGGCTTTTGAAGGGCAAAGCCTTTGGGATGTAAGATCAGAGATTGGTATCATGCTTCTCTGGGGCGTTATTGTATATGCAGTAGCCATCAAAGTTTTTAAGTGGGAGTAAAAAGAAAATTGGTACCAGCAGTTGTATTTCATAGCATCATCGTTGCGTCGCAATCCTTTCAACAGCATACCAATGGGCATCTTTTACATCATCTCATTCAATCATTTAATTAATCAGCAATGCGTTTTATAAAAGCATTTTTATTTGGTGCTACGGGGCTTTTCATCATCATTACGCTGATATCACTGCTTATTCCTTCCAAAGCAAAAGTTACCCGTACAGTGGTAATTGATAAAGGCACAAAAGAAAAAATCTACGCCCAGGTAAACGACCTGCAAAACTGGAAAAACTGGCATCCTTCTTTTGCTACCGGGTTGGCCATAATTAATTTGGGCAAACAAACAGCAGGCATTGGCGGCAATTGCGATGTTATTTATAACAATAAAACCACTCATCTGCAAATCACCGGTGCCGATACCGCATCTATCACTTTTACATTAACAGCACCCGGCGAAAACGATATCACCAACAAAATCTATTGCTACACCATTGCCGATCAGCAAACAAAAGTAAACTGGCAATCCATCACCCAATTACACTGGTATCCCTGGGATAAATTCTACGCCATCTTCATCGATAAACTAACCGGCCCCGGCTATGAAGCCGCCCTCAATGGCCTAAAAACTTTCATAGAAAAAATTAAGTAAAAGCTCATAAGTAAGTTTTGGCCACGAATGCACGACTCAACACTAATAAAAAAAATCAACTGCAAAAGGATTGCCATCAGATCAATATCATGATATTAAGTTGCATTTAATTCCAATCAGTAACTGGATTAGCTGCCTCTTCGGTTCGGTTACGCCGGAGGCGTAATTGAAAAAAATGCGAAGCCTGCCCGTTCCGTTCAGGCGGGCTAATTTTTTCAAAGAAGCAAAAACAGCAGCACCCCAGTTACGCAGCCTGCCCGGCCGGGAAGGGCAAAAGCATTCAGTTAAAAATTTTGAAAACCCTATGTAAAATCGAATAGTCAGAAAGGTATTAAAATAAGATTGTCAGATACTGTATTGCACTTTTGTAGAATATATTCCGAGTTTTAAAACATCAGGAAAAAAATATACAATCATTTCAACGCATTAATAAATTCTTCTTTCCTCCGCACCGCAATCTCTAACTCTTTCCCATCCTTCATCAACACACTTCCTCCATGGCCTTTCAAAATTTTTTCGAGGTAATTGATGTTGATGAGGTGGCCATGATGGATGCGGTAAAACAAAGACGGCGGCAGCAGTTTTTCAAAATACTTCAGGCTTTTGGATGAATGGAATTTTTTGCCGTTCACAAAATGAACATTGGTATAACTGCCGGATGCAATACAATAAATAATTTCATTGCAGGGTACCATCCATTGCTCCGAAGTGCCACTGAGTTGTACCCTTTGTTCCCCCGCTGTTTTTTGCTGATCTGCTGAAACATAGCCTTCCAGCAATGCTTTATCGGCCAATTTTTTTCGCACCCGTTCCACTGCCTCCTGCATTTGTTCAATGCTGATTGGTTTTAACAGGTAATCAATGGAACCGTACCGGAATGCGTTGAGGGCATACTGTTCGTACGCAGTAATAAAAATGGTTTCAAAAGGGATCACTTCAAATTGATCGAGCAGTTCCATTCCATTGCCATACGGCATTTCTACATCGAGAAACAACAATTGTGGGTGCAGGTTGTTGATCAGCAATGCAGCATCGGTAATGTTCTCTGCAGTGCCAATTACTGCCACTTCCGGACAGTAATCAGTCAATAATTTTTTTAGGGTAGAAATGCTTTTTTGTTCGTCATCTACTATCAGCGCCTGTATCATTGTTGGGTAAAAAATTTAATGGTGACAAGGGTGCCGGTTGCCTGCCCGGCAGCAGTTGTTTTATCAGTGATGCTTACGGCCGCATTCATTTTATACAATTTGTTGATAACAGCAATGCGTTTATACACCAGCTCCATTCCATGCGAACGGTGTGTTGTATCCTGCCTGGCTTTTAATTGTAATGATGCGGCCCTGCCAATACCATTGTCATCAATTGTACAAATAATACTGTTGTCAATCAGGTTAAAATCAATAGCCAGTTTGCCCGGTTGGCCATTAATGTACCTTAACCCATGCTGAATAGCATTTTCAACAAAGGGCTGTATCATCATGGTGATAATTTGCGTATGGTTGATATCAATGTTTTCATCGCAATGAATGGTATAAGTAAACTTTTCATCAAAGCGCATTTTTTCTAACAAAAGGTAATTGTCAAGGTAACTGATCTCTTCCCTCAACGGAATAGTGCTTACCATACTATTGTCCAGCGTTTTTCGCATCAACTCGGCAAACTTAGACAGGTAGCGGTTTGCAGCGGCCACCTCATTGTGTACAATGTAATGTTGTATTGAATTCATGCAGTTGAAAATAAAGTGCGGGTTCATCTGTGCATGGTATTGCTTCTGTTCCAGTTCAATGTTCTGTATACGGTATTGGTATTTTTTCTTTCTTACATAAAATAGTGCCGCTAATACGGAAATAGCCGCCAATGAAAGTCCGCCGTAAAACAAAAACCAGTTTCGCAATAGTGCATATTTTTGTTCATCTACCTTTTTCTGCAGTTCTATGTTTTTTAACTGCAATTGCTGCGTTTCAAATTTTGTATGAAGTTCAGCAAGCGCCTGAATTTTTTCCTTGTTTAAAAATGAATCATTGGTAGCCGACATTCTTACCTGGTAGGCATAGGCATTTTTATAATCCCCGGTACGGGCATACAACGAAGAGAGGCTGTTCATGATATCAATAGAGCCTTCTGCTGTATTGTATTTTTCAGTTAGCGCAAGCGCTTCTTTATAATACGCAATGGCTTTTTCCGGTTGTCCTTTTTCATCATAATATAAAGCCAGGTGATACAAGGCAGGTTGTAAAACATTATCGTCGCCAGCTGCCCTGGCGCCTTCCAATGCTTTTGCATAACAATAGGTAGCAGAATCTTTTTTGCCGAGTGAATCATAACATACCGCAAGGTTCATGTAAAAATCATTGGGCGGCGGTGCGCCGGGAGCCTCCAGTTCGTATTGAGCCAACGTAAGCCAGCTATAGCGGTAGGCACTGTCGAATTTGCCGGCTTCAATGTAAGCTGCGCCAATATTACTGTAAGCATACCTGGCGTTGCGATACTTCTTTTTTGCTACAAATATCAGCGCTGCCTGGCCACAATATTTAATGGCCTCGTCGTAATACTCTATTTTATTAAATGATTCGCCAATGCCTTCCAGCGCCTGTGCAATCTGCAGCGTATCTTTTGTATCCTGTGCTACCTTCAACGATTGCTGCAATATGCTGATGGCCTTTTTATGATCGCCCAGCACGAGATAATCTTTGGCATAATTGGCAAGGATAACCGCTTCTTTATGTTTGAAATGATTGATCCTGCAACAGGCCAGCGCTGCTTCATGCCACTTCAATGCCTCCTTATAATTTCCCTGTTCACGGGCTATAACACCCAGTATCATGGAGTTCATAAAAATCCCCCAGGGATAATTAATCCGCTTTGATTGGTCCAGCATGCTGGTTGCCAATTTTTCAGTAAAGTCCCTGTTGAAATTGATGCTATCTGTACAAACCTGGATATTGTTTTTTATTGTAATTGTATCAGTTGCCTGTTGTGCAAGCAATTGATTGCTGTTGAAACCACATACAATAAAAGATAAAATAAGTGCAGGGATTTTTAGTAAACAGTGTTGCAGCATAAAGGATATTGAAACCGGGAAATGTGCAAATGTAAAGCTAACCCGGTGTGTTTTGGCTGCTTTGCTGATATAGTAATTTTTATCAATTATCAAAGTGTAAATTGGCGACACTATAATAAGAAAATATAGCCTGTTAAATCCGGGGAACTTTACAGTTGTTGTTTCTTTTTTTGTATCTGTTCAACGGACATGAACCTGCCCTGTCATTTTTTCTTTTCTGGCAACAAGGAAAAATGATGCATTTGTTCAAAAGTTATTTATAGCAGATGTGGAGTTGTCTTATTGATGGTTAAATTACGCGGTTACCATGTACTTCGAAACCTTACTGATCAATAGGCTCATGTCGAACGGCTTTTCTAAAAAGTCATCCGCATTACATTCTTTATAATCCAGTAAAAGCAGGGGATCGGCAGATAACAATATCACCGGGATGCTTTTGGTGACCCTATCTGTTTTTAATTGCATGCAAAGATCGGCGCCGCTGCTGCAACTCAGGTTTACATCCATCAATATCAAATCGGGCGTGTAAGATTCCAGCACTTTGGTACAGGCAGTTTTGCAAAGCGCTGTCTCAATTTCATAACCCTTGGTCGTAAAAAGATAGGTAAAGAATTCCAGTAGTTCGGGCGAATCATCTACCACTAATATCTTGCACATGCATCAGTTTTTAACAATGTACGATACTTGCTGGCTTAAAGAGGTAGTTGGGTAAATATGTTTGCTGTCTGGTAAAGCTGGCTTCACTAAAAAGCAATCGTTGTTTGTTATATATGGACAGTATAATCTAAAAAAATAAAAGTAGAAGTTGATTGATACTGGATTTTTTTATGCTTTTAACGGGTTTGGATTTAAAACGGGTTTGGTCGCTCTGGATATTGGATAGATTGATAATGACTGCTTTCTTATCAATCAACTTCTGGTACAAATATCAACCTGTTTGGCTTGATAGGCAAGCGCAGGACTACCTTGTTTTTGATACCGTATATTTACCGGGATTAAGGTAATGCTACTTTTATTGATGTAGTAATAATGAGATGTAAAGTAGGAACCATTTTATGTGTAATCCTTTGCAGTAAAGGGTTTGCCGGCTTGCTTCGTAGAAGGGTGTCGACAAAATACAATCAAAGCCAATTGTTAAATTGAAATTTATTTGCATTGATAGGGCAATACGGAGAACAATAATAAATTAGCCAATGCGGTTGTTTTATTTACAATGCATCAACTATCTTGCAGGCTAAACATTAACTAATGGCTGCAACCAAACTGACTGTATTATCCAACGGCTCTTTAAAGATAGAAGGTGATTTTGAGATCACTGATAAAAACGGAGGTGTATACAACCTGCAGGGCAGGGAAGTGGTGAGCCTTTGCCGCTGTGGCCTTTCACAAAACAAGCCTTTTTGCGACGGCGCCCACAAAGGCCATTTTGATCATGATGCAGTTGCATTTGACCTGCCGCCAAAAAAGCAATAGTAAGTATTCATTGCGGTTTACAAAGAAACTAGTAAAGCATATAGCATACTGCATTTGAAAAGGCAAACCCCGAATTGCTTCGGGGGTTGCCTTTTTTAAAATGATATTTCATTTAGCTACTTCATCGAATGTAAGCCAAACATATTGCCTTCAGGATCTGTGTTCAAAGAAATAAACCCGTGCGGCCCTATCGGCATTTTGGGCTTAAATACTTTGCCGCCCGCTGCTGCAACCCTGCCTTCTTCTACAGCGCAATCAGCGCTTGAAAAATAAACCAGCACACTGTTGCCGCCACTTTTAAAACCAGGCATTTGCACCAATGCCCCGGTAGCGCCGGGATTTTTACCGGTATCTGTATCAGTGAAACTTTTCATGATAATGTCGTCTTCTGTTGGTTTGGGCAGGTCGGTTAATTTAATTGCCAATACTGCTTCATAAAATTTTTGGGCCCGGTCAATATCCTGAACATAAATTTCGAACCAGCCAACTGGATTGTATTGTTCCATGATTGTTTGTTTTTTTTGAGTGAATAATTAATCATCGTTACAAAACATTCACCAAAATAATAATGCAATCCGGTTGAAGGAGTTTGCAAAGCCGCTGAAAAAAATACATTGTTTCCAACCCGGCAAAGCCCCGCTGCTTGAGAGCCGGCGGTAGCCGTATTTACATCTTTCAAAATATGTGTATGCTCCTCTGTGCCATCAGTTGTCCATGTTTCAGCGCCTGTTGCCGTAGCTGCAATCCCAACTTTATACCCTTCGTACGTGAAGTATAGCAATTTGTCTGAACCATACAGGTAATTCAGGGTTCCGTTTCTTAAAGCGGTGGCATTGAGTTCCACAGTGCCAGCCTCCGTTCCGTTTGTTTTCCAAAGCCCTTTGGTATTGCCGGATGTAATAAAATACATTGCGCCGTTCATACTGGTAAACATGGCCGGCGAACTGCTTTCAGCACCGGCAACAATGTCTTTTATTTGTACCGTACCAATAGCCGTATCATCTGTTTTCCATAGCTCAAAACCAGTTGAGTCCCCATTATTGCCGGTAAAAAAAAGTGTGTTGTCCAATACGCCGGTACCATAGGCAAACAAAGTATTACCGGCGCTGTCTGTAACTTTCATTGTTCCCAAAGTGGTGCCATCGCTTT
>CAXTPJ010000075.1:0-9303 GCA_964245855.1 uncultured Ferruginibacter sp.
CGATCAATACGAAACACCGCAATATCCTGTGATAAAAAACAAGGTCAATCTTGTAATCATCGCCATCCATTTTTATTCTTTTCTGCCGGTCGACAAATAAAAAGCCTTTGCCTAATTCCAGTAAAAAAGGTTCGAGTTTACTGATGATGGCGTTTTCTAAATCACTTTCGGAATAGAAATCTTTTTCCTGGAAACCGAGGAACTCCAGTATGTACGAGTCTTTGATAGCATCAGAAGGGGTTTCAACCACATGGCCTTTTTTGCTGAGTTCTTTCACTTTTGCTTTATCCCTGCTTAATGCAAGCCGTTCAAATAAGGCACTTTCGTATTGCCTTTTTAATTCCCTCACACTCCAGTTCTCTACTACCGATTCTATTTCGTAAAACTTTCTTTCAAGCGAATTTTCAATATTTGCAAGTAAGCCATAGTGCGACCACGAAAGCCTGAAAGGTGATAAGTTCAATTTCCGAGACAGTGTCTCAGATTTTTGAACGGAAGAAGATTTCCGAGACACTGTCTCGGATTTTGTATCATTTACCAATTTCCGAGGCAGTGCCTCGGATTTCTTATTTTTTATTACATGCTTTAAATAATCATCTTTATACACCGTATAAAACTTACGCATGTTCTCCAGGTTATCAACGGAAAAACCTTTGCCTAAAACAGGGGTTAGCTTTTGTGATAAATTGATCAATGTTGTTTTCGCATAACCGGCCCTGTTACTTCCCTGTTGTTCATATTCTACTATCAACCTGCCTATGTGAAAATATGTTTCCGTGAGGATGGTATTAGTAACAGCATACAGATCCTGCTTGCTTTGCTCAACAAGCGTTTGAATATTTTTAAATAATTGTATACTGGTTACTTTAGTCATGTTATTTTCAATTTCCGGGCCACAGGCCCGGAAATTCATTTTATAAAGCTGCTTCCATTACGGGCAGTTCCCTTGCTTTGAATTTGCTTACTTCCTGTGCAATGTGTTTGATGTGATCTGGTGTAGTGCCGCAGCAACCACCAACAATATTTAACCAGCCATTTGCTGCCCATTCTTCAATAATGTGGGCTGTTTCATGCGGTTCTTCATCATATTCACCGAAAGCATTTGGCAAGCCTGCATTTGGATACGCTGATACAAAGCAACCTGCTATCTGTGACAATTCTTCAATGTGGCTACGCATTTCGCTGGCACCTAAGGCACAGTTAAGCCCAACACTTAATGGATTGGCATGAGCAACCGAAGTATAAAAGGCTTCCAGTGTTTGTCCGCTTAAAGTGCGGCCGCTGGCATCGGTAATGGTGCCGCTGATCATGATGGGCAACTCCGGTAGATTGTTGTTGCGGAAATAGTTTTTGGTGGCGTAAATGGCCGCTTTGGCGTTGAGCGTATCAAAAATGGTTTCTATCAAAATGATGTCAACACCACCATCAACCAAACCTTTTATCTGTTCGGTGTAGGCAGCAGCTACTTCATCAAAAGTAACTGCACGGTAACCGGGATTGTTTACATCGGGGGATAAACTCAATGTTTTATTCAACGGGCCAATGGCGCCGGCAACATACCTTGGCTTGTCAGGATTTTTTGCAGTGTATTCATCTGCGGCTACCCTGGCGCACCTTGCTGATTCCACATTTAATTCGTAGGCCAGTGCCTGCATATCATAATCTGCCTGCGCTATTACGGTGCTGCTGAAAGTATTGGTTTCTATAATGTCGGCGCCGGTTTCCAAATATTCTTTGTGGATGCCGATGATGATGTCCGGCTGCGTAATGCTTAGCAGATCGTTGTTGCCTTTTACATCGGTATGCCAGTCTTTAAAACGTTCGCCACGGTAATGTTCTTCCTGTAGTTTATGGCGCTGTATCATGGTGCCCATGGCACCATCGATGATTAAAATACGTTCTTTCAAATGATCCTGAATTGTCTTTTTCATGCTCAACGATTTGTGGCCACGGGGTTGCGCTGCTGCTCACTGGTATGCGGTATAAGTGAGTGACACAACGATGATGACCAATGATAAAATGTTTGTCCCAAAAAGCGGACGAAAAATGAATTGGTAAACGATAACAATCTGGGGAGTAAATGCAGAATGGGTTTCGTTTATTAGTTCACTTTTGTAAAAGTGTACAGGCTGAACAATAAACAAATCTGCCTGTGCGGTGCAAAAATAATGCAACGGGGCTGTAATGCCAAATTAATGGCTGCGGGCGGAATGTGGCGGTATGCGGAAGGTTATTTTTTTCTTTTGCCTAGATTGAAAACCCTTGAAATGTTGAAGCCGAAAAGAATATCGCCTTTTTCCCATTTACCGGTGGTTTCGCTGATGAAGTTTTTCTCCGTCATGGCCCTGGAGTTGGTGAAGTGCAACTGGAAAACGTGGCCGCCGGTTTCGATGTCGAAGCCGCAGGACAAAGCATTGGTGGTGCCGGGAGTTTTATGGCCGGGAACCTGGTAATAATATTCTGCGTTGAAGCTGATGCGTTTGGTTAGCTTTTGCCTGCCGCCGATGCCGATTGCCCAGATATCGTTGGGATCGCTTGCCAATGGAGCGATGTTGCGGTGAATGAACGTGGGCATTAACTGCAGTGAGGTGCCTTCTGAAAATTTGCGGGCAATGATGAGTTGCTGTGTGTAGGATAACCGGGAACTGAAATAATGTTTTTGCGTTGGGTCGTCCCAATCCTGCGACCGTAATGCAATGGTTGGGACATAGCTGATGGTTACCGGTACATTGCGTTTGCCGGTTGACTGGCGCAATATTTTTATTTTGACAAAAGCGTCAAATGTTTTTTGAAAATCGCTGCGGCCGATACCAACCATTAAAATATTGGAAATGCCATAATCGAAACCAATACGGGTAGTGGCATTGTCTAAACCAAAGAACTGGTATGCCCCATCGTTAACCGTACCAAAACGGTGAGAAAAACGAACGTCCAGCACACCTTTGCCCAATGTTTCCACGGTGTGGCCATCAATTAAATGCGTTGATTTAAAGGTGGCGGTAGCATAATGGATGCTGTTTTGATCGGTTTCTTTTTCTAATTGGCTCATGAGGTCGGTTGTATCAATCACTTGCTGTTTGGTGGAATCTGTTCCTTTTTGAGCGAATGAAAAACCGGTAAAACAAAAGCAATCTAAAAGCAGCAGGATGGTTATTTTTTGGAACATAGCAGTGGTTAAGGTTGAATTACATTTTTTGATTATACAGGCAATCGACAGTGATGTCGATGGTTTTGGCAATGTTGGCTTCTACCAGTTTCGGAATGGCAATTTTATAATCGGCCAGTGCGATGGTAAATTTGGAAGTACCGGTGATGGTTCCGCCTTTCACAATGATGCTGCCTGTTGCGGTTGCTTTATTGGTAACGCCATGCAACGTTAAATCGCCGCTTACGCTTACCGGGTAAGTACCGTCTTTGGTAAAATTTACTTTGCTTACATCAGCGATGGTGCCTTTAAAAGTTGACTTTGGATACTTTTCGCTTTCTACATAATTTTCATTAAAATGCTCTTCCATTAAAGCTTTTTCGAAATGGAAATTTTTTACGATGACTGAAAATTGCAGCTCGCCGGTTGGAACGTTGAGTACACTCATCACCTGGTTATTATCTGCTTTGATGTTTTCCATATTGGTTTTGGAAAAGAAGGAGATGTTACCATTTTTGGTGAATACTTTTTGTGCGGTCAGCAATTGACTGCAACAGATAAATAGAGTGGTTGATAAGAAAATCTTTTTCATACAATTTGTTTTAGAATGATCAATCATTGGGTGCGCCATTGTTGATCCAGCATTTTAAAATGTTGCTTTCTGCCGGCAATAACGGCCCTGATAAGGGCATCGTTTTTTCTACTACCGCCCTTGCATATATCCTGTCTTTTTGGGCAAATATTTGATCGTAGCTTATTAAGGTTACCCTGCCGGATGCTGCATCATGACAAGTTGGAATGGCGCATTTGCTGGTGATGAGTGGCAATACATTGGCGCTGAATTTTGCATTGATGATGCTGCAATCAACTTCGGTGGTGCTTCCCGGGTACAGTAATTCTGATTTATCGTAATAGCAACTGCCCGCAACAATGATGGCTGCAATAAAAGCGGGAACCATCAATAAGAATTTATTTTTTTGATACATACCAATCTGTTTAGTTATTTGGAGCGCCGGCTTCGATCCATTTTCTTATTTGTGTGACCTTGCAATCATTGAGTTTATTGCCATCTTTCGGCATCGGGTCGCCGGTGTGGGTAATGGCAGGGTAAAGGGTGTTGAAAATAACCTGGTCTTTAACGCCTTGGTAAGTATCCAGCGGAATGCCGCCGCCATCTAAAGCAGCGCCGCCATGACAACCACGGCAATGGATTTGTATAATGGGGGCTACAGCGCCGCTGTAGGTAAATGCAGTACTGTCGCAGGCCGGCGCACAATCTGTTGAATTGGTTGCGCCTTCTTTTATCCAGGTAGCAATAATATGTTTTTGCGCATCCGTTAACGTTAGGTTGGGGATTTTTGGCATTACCTGCAACGCATTGGTGGAAGTAATGATCTGGTAGATCCTGCTGTTGGCACTGTCGCCGGCAATGATACCACGGGCGACAATATTGGTGTAAGAGTCCAACACATAGCCTGATTCCCTTGTTACCGCATCATGACAGCCGGACTTGCCGCAGTTGCTTTGAAAGATAGGTAGGACATCATTTTCAAAGCAAATAGTATTACCTACAGGTGGGGGTATTACTGCTTCAGGAATTTCATGTTTGCATGAAAACATAATCAATGCACAACAACCTATAAAAACGAGGAGTGATTTAACCTTCATACCAATTTTTTATTTTACCAGGTAGCACCTCACCAAATAAAGATCGCCCTTGATGCCAAGGTCTGCATCGGCCTGGCCGAGGCCGCTGCAAATGCCTTTAATGGTTACTGTATTTCCTTCTTTTAAACTGCCTGCCTGTTCTTCGAGGGTACAGTTAATATACGCCCCGTCTGCTGCAGTTTTGATCAATACGATCATTTTGCCCTGCTGGTTGGCTGCAGTACTGTTGATTGTGCCGGATACTGCAACAATTTGCTGTAAATATTTTTTTTGTGCGGCCACCGAATCAGTAGCGAACGCTTTGTATAACGCAACAGCATCTATTTTAATTGCTTCTGCACCGGCTACATTTACATGCGGTTTGTTCCACATAAAATATCCTGTAATGCCTGCTGCCGCTACCAGTATCACGATTGTGCCTATGACTTTTTTTACTTTGCCGCTCATTGGTTATGTATAAAATAATGATGATGGTCAAATACCCGTGCAGGCAAAAAAAGTTAATTGCCGGGGTATTTGCAGCGATGCTAAAACAAATTAATTGCCTGTGGAAATGTAATTATCAACAGGTATTCGGTTGCTGATACTTTTGGCGAGGGTCATTTCATCTGCATACTCCAGTTCGCCGCCAAAAGCAATACCACGGGCAATGGTAGTAATTTTTACCGGTGTGCCTTTTAGCTTCTTGCTGATATAGTAAACGGTGGTATCGCCCTGAACGTTGGCATTGAGTGCAAAAATAATTTCGGAAACATTTTCCTGCTGTACCCGGCTGATGAGCGAATCGATCATGAGTTGTTCGGGACCGATACCATCAAGCGGAGAGATGATGCCGCCGAGCACATGATAAAGGCCGTTGAATTGCTGGGTGCTTTCAATGGCAATTACATCCCGGATGTTTTCTACTACGCAGATCAATTCCTGTTTGCGGCTGCGATTGCTGCAGATGTTGCAAATGGAAGTGTCGGAAATGTTATGACAGCGGCTGCAAAATTGAATGGCTTCCCGCATGTGAGCAATGGCGCCGCTGAATTGTTTTACGGCGGTTTCTTCCTGCTTGATTAAATGCAGCACCAGCCGCAATGCAGTTTTTTTACCGATGCCGGGCAGTTTGGAAAATTCATTCACCGCATTTTCTAACAAAGAAGAAGAGAAGACCATGGGGCAAAGATAGTTGGAAGGTTTAAAAAGTTTAAAGTTTAAGGTTTAAAGTTGTTGAAGATGGTTGAATGTGGTTGAACCGATTGTTGAATGGTTGTATTGTTGAATTGTTTTTTGGAGTAGGATGTTTTGGAAACTTTTTATTTTCTTGAAATTTCGTTAATCGAAAAATTGAATTACTATTTAGGGTTTTGTTTTTTCAATGAAAGAGAAAGGCTGTGAATGAATTAAACTGCTTGCCTATTTAGAGTTTTGACACAATCAACAATAAAACAATTAATCAATTTAACAGTGTAAGCTTGATCAATTCAATAATCCAAACAACATTCAACCATTTTAAACGACCTTTAACCACCTTCAACCCTCCTCTACAATCCCACTTCCTTTTCATTATCCCAGTTGGCTTTTACAGTAATCTTTTTATCTAAAGTGATCACTTTTTCGGGTTGTTTTTTTTGTTTGTAATTGCCCGGGTCCCATTTGCCGTTGTTGTTGTCATCAAACAGGATACGGATCTCATATTCGCCGGGTTCAAAGAGTTTATCGCTCCATTGTGTGGTGGTGATGGAAGCTGATTTGATCATGTCTTCTCCTTTGAAGAATTGTATCACCGGATGTTTGGCCGGCTCATAATTGCTGAAGCGGATCACCAGGTTACCATAGTCGCTTTCTTTTTTTGCTTTAAAAAGAATAGTATCATTCTTTGCCAAATGGTTGCCCAGGCTATCCTGTACCGCATTGCTGTCGATCAATAAACGGTAATTAAAATCTTCGGTCCATTTGGCGCTGATGCTCATGATGGTACCGGTGGTATCCATTGATATTACCGGGTCATCAATTTTTTTGTAATTCGTATCCGTGAGGATGATTTTTTTATCATCCACCGTTTTCAATGGTTTTGAAAAAGTAAGAGTCAACGGTGTCAACAAACTTTGAGATCCTGATGACAAGGTGTTGGTAAACTTTAATTTTTTATCCGCTTTGGCAGTATTGTTTTGAGATGAAGAGCCCGGTTTCTTGGTATCTTTTTCTTCTGCAAAAGCATACATGGTTACCAACGGCGTACTGTCTCCTTTTAACACAATGTCATTGTCGTTAAAAGCAAATTGTTCTATAGCAGAGTTGTATGTTTTGCCACCGTCTCCATCTTTTAATGCATACAATTTATAATTGCCGGCTGATAAGTTGGTAAAATAAAAGTTGCCTTCCCGGTCAATTTTGGCAAGGTAATCGGGCTTCCTTGTCTGCACTGCCGAATCGGGTGCATCCCGGTATAATATGGCTACTAATGTACTATCTGTTTTTCCCGATTCTGCCAGTATTACTTTGCCTTTTAATTTCAACGAATCAATGGTGCTGCCCGTTGAAAAAACATAAGTGAAGTCTTTGTACGCATTGCCTTCATTGTTATCCTGTATGGCCCTGCCAAAATTGATGGCGTAGGTAGTGTTGGCCTTCAGCGTATCTTTTAATTTGACCGTAATGGTTTTTAGTTTGAAAGAAACGGTGGGATTACTTTTTGGGTAAGGCGATACCAATACATTGGTTTGTGCTTCTTTTACATCCACATATTCATCAAAAGTGAGTTCAATTTTATTGCCGGTAAAATTAATGCTGTTCAACGGTGGATTGGCCGTTACTAAAACCGGCGCAACGCTGTCTCTTGGCCCACCTGTTGGCATACCTATTTGTGCACAACCAGAAATAGTAATGCTCGATAAATAAGTAATGATGATGATGCCGGCAAAATATAATAGGTGTTGAATTCTCATCAGTAAATTTTGATCTGCAAACTTAACGGCTTTCTGCTGTTTGGCAGAAAAGCGAAATCATAAAGTTGTTTTAATCTGTTTCCTCTTCTTCAATATCGTGTAATGCTACTGCGAGTTTGTTGTCTTTTACAAAGTTGCACCAGCGGCATTCTTCTTTGCCGCAGCCAGTATAAAATTCCCGGTTTTGAATTTTTTGCCATGTATCCGTCACCTGGTGTTTTACTGTTTCTGTATCCTGCGGTGTAATAACGATTTTTTCTTTGCGGTAGGCTTTCTTTTTATCGGGTTCAATAAAATCAAATTCAGTGCTGATCACTTTCCAGTCTTTTTGTTCATAATTATCAATCAGCAATTTATAAAATACTGCTTGCCGCCAATAGTCACCACCGTTGGGTTCTTTGTCGCTGGGGCCTTTTAATTTGCTCAAGGCTTTGTCAATATCACCTGTTTTATAATCCACCACATTGATGTCTTTACCATCAAATTCAAGTTTATCGAGTTTGCCTTTTAACGGAACGCCGTTTACTACCACGCCACGGATATTTCTTTCCACGGCTACAATTTTATTCCACGAGTTAATGTATTTATCGTAATAATTTCTCAGCACTTCATCGCCATATTCCAGGCGGCGTTCAAAAGCCTGTTTGGTAAAATTTTCACGGTGGCGGTACATATACCAGTTAAAGTCGGCGATCATTTCATCTTTGGTTGGAAAAACATTCCTGTTGTCCTGCATCTTGCGGAACAGTTTTTCCAGTGCATGGTGTATGGCGCTACCAAATTCTAAATTCTCACTTTTGCCTGCCGGGATGCGGATCAGATTTTTATAATAGAATCCCAACGGACAATCCAGGTAAGCACTGAGTGCTGTAACATTCATCACGAATTTTTCGAGCAGGCCGCTGATAAAATCTTCCTCCGACTTTTCAATCTCAGGCGCCTGTGCGGTAAAATGCAATGATTGAAACTCCATCATTTCTTGTGCTGATAAACCTACTTTTTCAACCGGCAACAAATGCTGTTCTAAAATTTCTGCAATAAACATAGAGGGCTCCATCTCTTTGCCATCGTTTTTAAATTTGGCATAAGAGATGTACAAATATTTTTCTGCCCTGGTAAGCGCTACATAAAACAAGCGGCGCAATTCCTCATTGTCGTTGGCTTTTGGTTGAGAAGAAAACATGGTATCCGGCAATTTGTAACCGCCGCCCGGTTTGCGTTTCTTTTCCCATGAACCGGCGTTTACACCGGCGAAAAAGACATATTCAAACTCTAACCCTTTGCTGCCATGGCCGGTTAAAAAGTTCACTCCTTTATCGCTGCCGGCAACCTGAATCATCGGCAAAGGCAGGGTTTCTTTTTCCATCAGGTCGATGATCTCAATCAACCCTTCTAAAGTTAAAAACGGGCTGCGGCTGGTTTCTTCTTTTATAAAATCAAAGAGGGCTGTCAGCAATTGCATCAATGCAATTTTTTCGTTGCCCTGCATAATGTAAGGTAAAATGCCGGCGTTGCGGATGATGTTATCAAACAACTGTTGCAGCGTAACATTGGATA
>CAXTPJ010000076.1:0-9256 GCA_964245855.1 uncultured Ferruginibacter sp.
TCAGCAACTGCATGCCATTGCCATCCGGTAAAGAAATGTCCAGCAGCACACAATCATAATCAAAGCTTTCCAGTTGCCTTCTGCCTTCATTAAAATTGTAAGCCACATCGCAATGATAGTTTTCCCGTTGCAGGTAACTCACCATGCTTTTTGAGAGGGCTTTTTCGTCTTCAACAATTAAAATTTTCATGCAACTTTTTTATTCATGCATACAAAACTATCCAGCAAATCTGAACGAAAACTGAATATAAATATAGCAGGTTTGCCTTACAAGTTCAGTGGCTAGTGATTTGAAAAAATTATGTTACCGGCTTTTGTATTTCATTGCGGCAGGATTGGCGACGCTCCGTTCATCTTCAATTTTTCATGGCATCAGTTGATGCTGCTGCTAACCTGCAAAATTACTGGGGTGGTAAATGATTTTTATACAGCAGCCGCAGCATAGAAGGAAACACAATCAGCAACAAAGGCAGCGCAACCACAAACCCACCGATTACCGCAATGGCAAGCGGCTGGTGCATTTGAGCGCCGGTACCAATACCCAATGCTAATGGCATCAATGCAATGATGGCGCCCAATGCTGTCATCAATTTAGGCCGCAGCCTCGTTGAAATAGAATACACAATGGAATCATCCACATTTTTAGTAAGCAGCGATTCTTTAAACTGCAAGAAAGTAAAAATGGCATTTTCTCCAATGATGCCAACGATCATGATCAGGCCGGTATAGCTTCCTACGTTCAGTGGTGTACCGGTTAAAAATAAACCAAGGTAGCTGCCAGATATCCCAAGCAACGCAACGATCAATATCAGCAAAGCGATCCTGAAATCACGGAACAAAAACAAGATCACTGCAAACACCAATAGGCTGGAACTGATCAATATCATCAGCAGCTCTTTAAACGATTGCTGTTGCTCAGCATAAGCGCCACCATACTCAACATAATAACCCGGCGGCATCACCACCTCTTTCTGAATGGCAGACTGTATCGATTTCATTACCGTACCCAGGTTGCCATTGGAAAGCCTCGCCGTTATCACGCCCATTATCTGCAGGTTCTCTCTTTCTACCTGGGCATCTCCTGCATTCAATTGTACAGTGGCCAGTTCGTTGAGCACTTTTAATTTTCCGCCGGGCAAAAACAACGGGATGTTTTTTACATCTTCCAAACTCATCGAACGGCTATTAGGATAAATCATCCGGATATTCGATAACTGTTCTTTTCCTGCAATGGTATTGGTCACTGTTCCCTGCATGGCTGTTTGCAATTGCAACTGCAGGTTTTGCGGCGTTAACCCAAACTGTGCCAGCTTTACATTATCCGGTTGTATGCTGATGGATGGGCCGGCTAAAGTAATGCCATCAAACACATCGGCGGTGCCATTTACTTCTTCCAGTACGCCGGCAACCTGCCTGCTGAGTTCCTGCAACTTAGTTGCATCGCCGCCAAAAATTTTAATTTCAATTGGCTGAACAGAAGTCATCAAATCTCCCAGCATGTCGCCGATCACCTGCCCAAAATCAATCTTCAACGCCGGCTGCGTTGCTTCAATTTTCGTTCTTATATCATTGATCACTTCATCTGTACTGCGGTTGCGTTGCGGCTTCAACTGTATGAGGTAATCGCCGGTATTGGGTTCGGTAATAAAAAATCCCATTTGCGTACCGGTCCTCCTCGAATATGCCTGCACTTCCGCACTGGTGGTGATGATCTTTTCTGCTTCCCGCAACATACGGTCTGTTTCTGCCAGCGATGTGCCCGGTGGCGACGCATAATCCAGCACAATGCTGCCCTCGTCCATGGAGGGCAAAAATCCTGTTTCCAATCTTGGTAAAATCAATACAATAGCAACAATTAATGCTGCAATAAAAACAACACTTACCCAGGCTTTGTGAATAAGTACGCTTACCCAGCGCTGTTGCTTTATCTCCGCAGGTTTATGCCTTGCTGCTGCTGCAAGCTTATTTTTATTGTCTTTTCCGGATAACAGCAAATAAACAACCGGCAAACCAAGCCAGGTTACAAAAAAAGAACACAGTAATGTAATGATCATGGTATCTGTCATTACTTTAAAATAAGCGCCTGCCACGCCACTCATTAAAACAAACGGAATAAAAATTACAATGGTGCTGATAGATGAACCAACCATTGCAGGAAAAAGATAATGAATGGCTTTTTGTACAATGGTGGTATTGGGTTCGCCGGGGTGTTCTTCATGCGACCGGTGAATTTGTTCCATCACCACAATGGCATCATCTATGATCAACCCAATTGCCGCTGCAATGGCGCCCAGTGTCATGATATTAAAACTGTACCCAGCCAGGCAGATCACCATCAGTGTGAGCGCCAACGTAATGGGAATAGTAATTAAAATGGTAACGCTTGCTTTCAACGACCGCAGAAAAATAATGGCCACAATAATGGCCAGCGTCAACCCGATCCATAAACTGTCGGTAACACTGCTCACCGCATGCTGCACAAAATCTGCCTGGTTATAATAAGGCTGAATAGAAACTCCTTTGGGAAGAATGTTTTTCAATGCAGCAATTTTTGCATTCATGTCCGAAGCCAATGTAACCAGGTAGGCATTGGGTTGTTTTATGATCGCTACCAAAATTCCATCATGCCCATTGGCGTTAATCTTAATAAATTCTACGGCATCATTCACTTGTACCTGTCCAATATCTTTCAACTGGATAATCCTTTTGCCATTGTTGCTTACAATTACATTTTGCAGTTCTTCCAAAGAATGTACAGATGCATCGGTAACGGTGAGGTATAAAAATTTATAGTCAGCCAAATAACCATTCGATTGTATAAAATTGGTTTGGCTCAGGGCGCTATTTACCATATCCGGAGTAATGCCCAGTGTACTCATTTTTTGAGGATCAATGATCAGCCAGTACTCTTTGTCTTTGCCGCCAATGATCCTAACATCTGCAATACCATCCACTTGCGATAAAAATGGCCGGATGGTATTTACGGCGATCTTCTTTAATTCAATCGGCGTTTTATCATGGCTTTCCAAAGAGAAGCCCATCACGGGCAAAATAGAAGGGTTCATTTTTTCAACCGTTACCTGTGTGTTTGGCGGCAGGCTGCTGCGAAGCTGGCTGATCCTGGATTCTATGCGTTGCTGCGCTATATCAATGTTCGATTTCCAGTTGATGAAGGCAGAAATTTCGCAGGTTCCCCTGCTGGTGGTACTGCGTATCATAGTAAGGTCTGGCACCTGTTTAACCGCAGCTTCCAAAGGCCTTGTAACAGTCATCATCATCTTATCAACCGGCTGCAAACCGGCATCGGCAATGATCTTTATTTTAGGAAAAGTGATCTCCGGGAAAAGAGAAGTCTGCAGGTTTTTGTAAGCCATTATACCCCCCAGTATCAGCAGCGCCAGCATCACTGCCACCGGGTTTTTGTATGTGGTAAAAAAGTTTTTCATGGGTACAGATTACTCTTTTGAAGCGGGTGAAACGATTTTTACTTTGGCGGTATCAGCCAACCCGAAATTGCCTGTCAGCAATACTTTGTCCTGTGCGGTAAAAAGCGGGGCAGCGATCTCTATATTGCCGCCGGCTTCAATGCCTTTTTTTATTTCAACCTTTACAGCCGTACTGTCATTTAATATTTTCATCACCCAAAAAATAGTTTGCGTTTCATCGGTTAATACGGCTGCTTTGGGGAGATAACTTGCATTGTTGCTGGCTCGTTTTACCAATCTTACTTTGGCAACTAAATTTTCAGGGACAGAATGATTGGCATGTACTTTTAAAATTACCCGTTGCGTTTGTGATGCTGAATCCATGGAAGGTAAGTTGTTGCCAACATCAGCCAAAAGTTTTTCACCGTCCGGCAATACGATTTGCACGGCATTTGTTTTTAAAATATAAGGCCGCAACTCATACGGCAGATCAAGCAGGAATACAAAGCTGTTGGCATCAGTGATTACGGCCAGTTGTTCGCCATCCTGCACATAATCGCCCGATTGGTGATTGAGTTCGGAAATAAAACCGGAGCCATTGGAACGGATACTGTTTAAGCCGGTAAACTTAAAGTTGGGATCTAATTTATTGATGGTGTTGCCAATGCTTTGCGCTTCTTTTGTTTTGGCTGTAAATAATACCTGCCCATACTTCACCGGCATGTTTAATTTGAGCGTTGCAGATTGCAGGTAGCCGGTAACGTTAGATTTCAATATCCACTTTTGTAAATAAATTGAGGTAGCATTCAACTCTGCCGTTTCTTCCATTGCACCGGTGCTCACGAATGTAACCGTAACAGGCACTATCGGTTCGGTTGCATCTGCTTCCGGTGCAGTAGCTCCACTTTTACAGGAAGCCAGTGCAACGATCAGTACTGCCGGAAGGTTTAATAATTTTTTCATCATAAATATATTTACCTGTTCCAGTAATTGATTTGATTGATGATCTGCCATTTGCTTACCTTGTTATCATTGATCATGCTTTTTGCATTGAGAAAATTGTTGATCGACATGATGTAATCATAGATTTTCACTTCGCCGGTTTGCAATAGTTTTTCATTTACCGAAATAAGTGTTTCTATGTATTTTAATTGCAGGTTGATGTCGGAAGCTAAATCGCTTACTGCTTTAAACTGCTTTTGTAACTGGTTGATCTGTTGTGTGTACTGGTTGATAAAAAATTGCCTGTTGGCCACCCGGGTATTTTCCTGCAGGTCAATTTTGCTGTACTGCAGTTTTTTTTGCCTGCCATCAAAAATTGGAATGATCAAACTTATACCGGCGCTGGCACCAATATTTTTATAAGGCTGATATACCAGGCTGGAGTTATAGCCGGCATCAGCATACACATTTACTTTGGGCCGGTAAGCTACATCCAGCAAACGCCGGCTGTTGGCAAGGGTAAGACTGTCCAGGGTATATTTTTTAAAAAATACCGACTGGCTCGCATCAGGCAATTGGTTTATAGACAAGCCCGGCTCTTCAAGCTGTGCTTTCGATGTATCAACGTTGCCAACCAAATAATTCAGCATGGCATAATCATTACTGTATTGATTCGTAAGTTGCCTTAGTTTAAAATTGTTTTGCTGCAGCGTTACAAAAAAACTCAAATAATCTACCTGGCGGTACACACTTTTTTGGGTAAGAATTTTCAATACTTTTTCCTGCTTGTCCATCATATCCTGTATGGCGGTAGCGGCATCCACCTGCAGCATATCGCCATAGGCAATAATGTATTGATCAATGATTGCCTTTTTAATATCCTGTTGCGTTATCAGTGCGTTGTTCCTGGCACTTTGCACCAGCAACTGCAGGTTAGCAAATTGAACTTTATTGGTAGCCCTGTTGAACAATGATTTACTAACGCCCATCAACGCACTGATATTGGCGCCGTTGGTAATCGCATTATCATAACCATACCCCTTAATAACAGGAGCATAGTTGTTGTTACTGGTAAAAGTAACCTGTGGCTTTTGCGCAGCTATTATCAGCATGCTATCCAGGCTGTTGAGCGCCACCTGGTTGTTTAAATCTTTCAGCAAAGGACTGGCGCCAATACCTTTATCAATAAAATATTGTAATGATCTTGTCTGGCCAAAAGTGATAGCCGCAAAACACGAAAAGATCACAAAAAGAAATGGTTTCATGTATGGTAATTATTTTTCAAATACCAATACCTGGAAGGTGCCGGCAATCATCTTCGCCCTGCCTTTTTGGTCCTTTTCATTGTGGTCAAAATCTGCAGTTGGCAAATAGAGTTTGTGCGTTAGCGGATCAATTGCGATTGTTCTTGCTCCCTTTTTGGTAGCCATGTTTTGTACGACAGCAAATTTATCCGCATTGTCTTCATGAACAACAGTCATTGTTCCTTCGCCATTGGAGGTATAAATGTTTTTAGCCACTTCATCAAAGACAACACCATCGCAACCTGCGCCAATCAGCAGCTTGTCAACGATAGTGCCATTATCCGTATTTACTACTACCAGCAATTGATCACAACTGGAAAACAGCCTTTTGGTGATTGGATCAATCGCCAGTCCGGATGGCCCTTCGCCGGGTTTAAGCGGCCATTTCTTTATTACAGAAAACGTTGCAAGATCAACCACTGCAATCTTGTTTTTGTCTTCAATATTTACATATAACTTTCCTGCAAGATCGCTTACAGCAGTTTCGGGTTTTCCGCCGACTGCAATTGTTTTAATTACTTTGTTGGTTGCCGGATCAATAATGCTGAGATCGTTGCTGCTGCCATTGCAGGTGATGATTTTTTTTGAAAAAGCTTCATAAAAAATAGCATCAGGATTTTTTCCAACGTTGATCTGATCCAATATTTTATTATCGTTTACATCAAATACCGTTACCGTATTCAACATTCCGTTGCTGGTAAATCCTTTGTGCTGTGCTGCATCAAAAGCTATTCCGTGTACACCGGTTGTATTGTTGATTACGCCAACCGAATCGCCTGTTTTTTTATCAAGGATATTTACCTGTGTGGCATGACTAACATACAGCCAGTTGTTTAATGGGCAGGTAGTAAGGTAATCCCAGCCGCCGCCACTTTTTATATGAAAGGTGTTAGTGAGATGAAGGGAAGTTTTATGTTGTGAGTACAACCGGTTCCCGTGAAAAGCGGCAATTACCATCATTAAAATCAATGTGCTATTTTTCATTTGTTGTGTTTTTGAGTAATGAAATTGAAACTGAAAACTGAAGAAAAACTGATGACGAAATTTTTGTGGTTCCTTCCCCCTTTGCTGATATTTTTTTATAAGAGTCTTGATGAAAGCAAATAGATTTTTACAACCGTTTATTTACCGCCAGCGATCCAATCTTTAACCCGGGCAATATTTTCCAGCTTTCCTTTCGAAAGCAGTATACGGCAGTATTCAGTGAAGTACTGGTGCTTTTCCAGCATGGCAAGTGTATTGATGTTCCAATGTTGCAGCAGTTCGCTTTTCTGCAGTTCCAGTTCTTTTTTTATCAACTGGTCTGTTACACGAAATTCATCTGTACCAAGATGATACAGGTCGGCATCGCATAAAATGGCTGCCAGCAAGGACTGTGGATTGGTTGGAAATTTGGTAGATGCAATGCATTCTTCTATCCTTGAAACAATCTCTTTGTCTGCGTTTACATTTTCCATGTACGTTTTCATCTCCTGCACACTTTTCTTTTCATGGCCTTTGGCCGGAACGAAAAGATGGCCACAATCATGGAACCACGCTGCAGACAACAGGATGAAATAATCCTGATCGCTCAACAAATAATTGGTGGCAATTTCTTCCGCTCTTTCCACCACCGTAATAGTATGTGCAAGGTTGTGGTAAACAAGGTTCTTTGGTTGATTGGAAATAAACAGGCCTGTTACATATTCCGCCACGGGTTGTATCATTTCCTTGTTGTAAATCATATTTAATATTTTTTCAGAGATGGATGAGTTGCATTAATGAAACTGGTACACTATTGCCAATCCTGCACTATTATTTTGATAAAAAGGCATGATCACTGTATTTGACTGATCATGATGGAATAATAATTTTTTGATTGCTGGATAAACCAGGTAAGCAAGTTTGGTAGAAATAATGCCAACCCCTGCGCCGGCGATTACATCATTCAGCCAATGGCGATTATTATAGATCCTTAAAAATCCTGTTGCAGTGGCAGTGGCATAACCGGTAATACCGTACCATGCAGATACGCTCCTGTATTCTTCCCTTAAAAATTCAGCACCGGCAAAAGCTTCGGCGGTATGGCCCGATGGAAACGATCTTGAAGAGCCATCAGGCCGCATTACTTTGGTAAGCCCTTTCAAAGGAATAACGGCCGCATTTAGAAAAATATTCGACAATAGGAAAATCGCTGTCCTGTCCCGAAAATTATTTTTGCCCTTTACTCCGGCAGTGTTTAAACCATACACTGCTATTGCCGGTGCATATTGCAAAAAATCATCTGCATGAAATTGTTGATGCGGATGCTCCACCCAAATTTCTTTTTGAAAATATTCATTGGCATCTTTCAGCGGATCAACAGCCAGTGTAACCAACCCGTAAGCAAGCATGGATGCAGGAACAATAAAATGCCGGTATGCTTTTGTAGGTTTTTGAGGTTGATTAATAAAAGCTTTGTTGTTGAAAGATGTATCAACAGTAACCTGCTGGGCAATTGCAGTATTAAATAACAGGCATGATAAAAAAAATCCACTTGCTGTAAACGGTTTCATTCTACCCATAAATGTGTATTTATTGGTGAATATGCTATTCGATTCTGTATGAATACTGAAGAATAAAAAACCAATCCTAAGTTTGTAGTGGCGTTTGATTATTTAATAAACTTAACCCTGTAATGCTCGCAATATTCAGAATTAATACAGAATGACTTTTTAATCCGCAGCAATGAAGAAAAGAATGACGCAATCAATCTGTGATCCTGTGATGGATTTTATTTCGGATTTTAGTTTGAAAGCCGACAGTACCGGTGCAATATATTTTAAAGCAACAATCAATTACTGGATAGCCGGGCAAATGATAAAATTGACTGAAACGGTTGTTAACATTGACTCCTGCGGTATTCAATTAAATCATTCAACGTTACCGGGGTATTTCGGAAGAAGTAACGCTGCTGCCATCAACTTTTAATAAAGAGGAGGATAATTTTTACTTATTTACCCAATCAATTTTTAATGCTGCGTGGAAAAGATCTGCAGCATGGAGAATATAACTTATTGATCTTTCCACTTTTTGTACAGGGAAGGATATATAAAAAACTACCTTTTGGCCCACGTACGCTACTGGCAGCAAGGGTTGGCGCCGGAAATATTTTTGGAAACAACGCTACCTTTTTTGAATTCCAGGATCAATGGAACCCCGATGGAAGCATCAACGCATTGGGCGGTAAACAATCGTTGCGGGGCTTTAGGGCCAACAGGTTTTGGCGAGGTCGCTTTGGTTTTTCAATGCAGAGCTAAGGGCAAGGTTGTTTGAAACGAGAGCCGGAAAGCAACAGTTTGCCTTTGGTGTAGCGCCTTTCTTTGATGCCGGTACAGTAAGGGACCGTTGGCAGGATATCAACTTCAGCAACATTAAAACTTTTTACGGCGGTGGCTTGCGCATTGCCTGGAACCAATACACCATTTTATCTTTTGACTATGGCATTTCCAAAGAAGACAGGTTGTTCTTCTTCGGCATTGGCCAGGTATTTTAATCTGTTACCATAACACTACTTAACTCAAGTTGCTATTTATTTAACCAATTTATTGAATGTAAATGCTACAA
>CAXTPJ010000077.1:0-9199 GCA_964245855.1 uncultured Ferruginibacter sp.
TGATACTTCAACCCTTTCCTGGCCCCCTAAGTCCACTTCAATTGGATTTACGTAACTATTATTATAGAATAGATTCACGTAATGCTCAAACCGTAAGAACTTACTAAGTTCAAAATCAGTATTAATACTTCCGATTTCAAACAAACTCAACGCCTCCAAAATATTACTCTTCCCAACATTCGGATAACCAATAAAAACATTGATCTTCTTACACCCTTCAATTTTTTGATGGCGTATTGATTTAAAGTTCTTTATTTCTATGTTATCTATAAAATTCATTCCGTTATTTTAAGCAGTTACCGGTACATGTATCGGATCTGCATAATGCCTTAAACCAAAGTTTTCAGTAAGGCATAATTCCGGGTTCAGCACATGCCATTCAAATTCATCCCTGAAATGACGGATAGCAGCGGCAACAGGCCAGGCAGCAGCATCGCCCAACGGACAAATGGTATTGCCTTCTATTTTGCGCTGGATATCCCACAACAGGTCTATATCTTTCATTTCCCCTTTACCGCTGTCAATCTTTTTCAAAATCCTTTCCATCCAGCCGGTACCTTCACGGCACGGGCTGCATTGCCCGCAACTTTCATGATGGTAAAACCTTGCCAGCGACATAGTATGTTTAACAACACACTGGTCTTCGTCCAGTACAATAAAGCCACCGCTTCCCATCATGGTGCCGGTTGCAAAACCGCCATCAGCAAGGCTTTCGTAGTTCATCATCCTTTTTTCTCCCTTAGCCGTTGTCAACAACAAATTGGCAGGAAGGATAGGAACGGATGAACCGCCGGGGATACAGGCTTTTAGCTTTTTCCCTTTTGGAATGCCGCCACAATATTCATCGCTGTAAATAAATTCTTCAACAGAAATGGTCATGTCAATTTCATACACACCGGGTTTATTGATATTGCCACAAGCTGAAATCAGTTTAGTACCGGTTGATTTGCCCACGCCAATCTTTGCATATTCTTCTCCCCCATCATTGATGATTGGAACGATGGCGGCAATGGTTTCTACATTATTTACTACTGTTGGCCTTTCCCATAATCCTTTTACGGCAGGAAACGGAGGTTTGATCCTTGGGTTTCCTCTTTTGCCTTCCAGTGATTCTATTAAGGCTGTTTCCTCTCCGCAGATATAAGCTCCGGCACCACGCTGTACGTAAATCTCACAATCGAAGCCAGTACCTAAAATATTTTTTCCTAAAAATCCATTCTTCCTGGCTTCTTCAATTGCTTCTTCCAAAATATCCGGTATCCAGGCATATTCGCCACGGATATAAATGTAGCTGACATTGCTGCCCAGTGCGAAAGAAGAAACGATCATTCCCTCAATCAGGTAATGCGGAATAAATTCCATCAAATACCTGTCTTTAAAAGTCCCCGGCTCGCTTTCATCTGCATTCACCACCAAATGCCTTGGTACTCCTTCCGGTTTAGCAATAAAACTCCATTTCATCCCGGTAGGAAAACCAGCGCCACCACGGCCACGAAGCCCACTCTTCTTTACCTCTTCCACAATATCAGCCGGCGCCATTTTCAGGGCTTTTTCAACGCTTTTGTATCCACCTTCCCGGCGATATACTTCAAAGCTTCTGATGCCCGGCACATGGGCGTTTGCTAATAATAATTTTTTTGCCATTATTCAATTATATGATCGCTACCTTTTATTAATGTGTATTATATTCACTAATTACTGCAACCAAAGAATTCACAAGTTTTTTCTCTGATGCTATATAAGCATCAGCAGCTCTCCTTCTCCACTTAGGCAAATTTTCATAAGTAGATATTGCATCTTCCAATAATGATTTGCAATTTGTACAATCACCTATTGCATCTTTTAAAGTGAATGTTCTTAAGGGAAAAACGGCATCTGCATTATTTTTTTGAAAAAAATAATCCCCCCTACTTCCTGCTTCTTTGTCCCAATAGGTAATAGCAAAATATATATTTATTTTACCCTTCACAAGCCGCTCAGCAAAAAACATAGGTGACATCGATTGAGCAGCACGAACTTTTTTTATTGCAGCTGTTTTTTCTGTAATTTCAGAAACAGGCCCCCACCTATTTATATAATAACCTTTATTGTCCTGATAAGCCTTTATATCATCATACAAGACCTTTTGATCATCAAAAAAGATCCATTTATACATACCGGTTTTAACAGAATTCGACTGATGGATTTTACCATCCCAAGTTTGATAAAATTTAGCTGATTCAGATTCCTTTGCTGAAAGTTTGTTGCCTATTTTAGGTCCACACGAATGTAAACTTACTCCAAGGATCAATAAAAAAACAAAACGTGTGAAAAAGCTCATGAACTTTTTTATAAAAAAATATCAATTTTATTTAATCATCAAAACTCATATCTGCTACAAAAGAACCTAATGCTTACATAGCAATCACCACTATTTCTCCTGCGGTGCTTTATCATGATTGAACATCCAGTTGATGCCAAACTGATCGGTCAACATACCAAACCTGGCTCCCCAAAAAGTATCCTGTAGTTCCATGGTGATGTTTGCTCCTTCTGCCAATGCAGCAAAAGTGCTTTCCATCAATACAGGATCAGTAAAGTTCATAGACAGGCTTACATTGCTTCCGGTAACGGCTGTAAATTCTGGAGGACAATCGCTTACCATAATCGTTAAAGCACCCGCCTGCAAACTTCCATGCATAATCTTATCCTTCATTTCCGGCGCACTTTCCATGGGCGATTCCCCAAAGGTTTGCTGAAAAGTAATTTGTCCGCCCAGGCATTTTGCATAAAAAGCCAGCGCCTGTGCAGCGGTGCCATTAAAGTTGAGGTATGGTACAATTGGTTCCACCTTGATTGTTTTTAATTGTTCCTGATCACTGCATTCCTGCATTCTTCAATGATCGCATCTACTTTTTCTTTCGTTAAATGTTCCTTGTAAAATTTACCTAACTGCATCATGGGTGCATAACCACATGCCCCAAGGCATTCTACAGTTTTTAATGTAAACATCCCATCGGCGGTTGTTTCACCTATTTTAATGTTCAGTTTTTGTTTGATGTAATCAATGATATCATCGCTGCCATTAACCATACACGGACCGGTTTGACAAACTTCGAACAAATATTTGCCTACCGGTTTTAAATTGTACATGCTGTAAAAACTTGCTACCTCATACACTTCAATCGGTTCTATACTCAACAGAGAAGCAACGTAATCCATCACCGGTGTATCCAGCCAGCCATTGAATTCCTGCTGTGCCAAATGCAATACCGGGAGCAAAGCACTTTTTTGTTTACCTTGCGGGTAACGTGCAATGATCTCGTTCACCTTATTTAATTTGTCAGGAGAAAAAACAATTTCCATTTATTTATTTTTCAATTTTCAAACGCTTATTAATTGATATTATGCATCCAACTCCCCTGCAATCAAATTCAAACTGCTCATCGTAATCACCGCATCACTCAACATCCCATTCTTTACCAGTTCCGGATATGCCTGGTAGTAAATAAAGCAAGGCCTGCGGAAATGAAGCCTGTACGGCGTTCTGCCACCATCGCTGATGAGGTAAAACCCTAATTCTCCATTTGCCCCTTCAATCGGGAAATACAATTCTCCTTCAGGAATTTCTGTTTCACCCATCACAATTTTAAAGTGATAGATCAACGCCTCCATTTTTGTATAAACATCTTTCTTTTCCGGCAGATAATAAGCAGGTGTATCAGCATGATACACATCGGCTTCAGTGCCTTTAAATTCCTTTACTTTTTTATACGCCTGTTCAATCAAACTCAGGCTCTGCCACATTTCTTCATTGCGGACCAGGTAACGGTCGTAACAATCGCCGGTAGTTCCAACAGGAACTTTAAAATCGAAATCCTGGTAAGAACTGTAAGGGTTGTGAACCCTCACATCATAATCAACGCCGGCAGCACGCAGGTTAGGGCCGGTGAAACCATAGTTCAACGCCCTTTCAGCAGAGATAGGACCGCAGCCAATGGTACGTTCCATGAATATCCTGTTACGGGTAAACAGGTTTTCAAATTCCTTTAATTGTTTTGGATATTCTGCTAAAAATTTTTCTAATTTTTCAAAAGCGGTGTTGGTGAAATTTCTTTCAAAACCTCCAATACGGCCAATATTGGTTGTTAAACGGGAACCACAAACTTCTTCATAAATTTCATAGATCAACTCCCGGTATTGCATTAAATATAAAAAGCCGGAATAAGCACCACTATCCACTCCCACGATAGAATTACAGATCAAATGATCTGAGATCCTGCTCAATTCCATTATGATGATCCGTAAATAATCTACTCTTTTCGGCGTGGCTACTCCCAGCAATTTTTCGCTGGTAAGGTTCCAGCCCATGTTGTTAATAGGCGAAGAACAATAATTTAACCGGTCGGTCAAAGGTGTAATCTGGTACAACGGGCGGCGTTCTGCTAATTTCTCAAACGCCCTATGGATATAGCCTACAGTGGATACTGCTGACATGATCCTTTCTCCATCCAGCTCTAAAATATTTTGAAACACGCCATGCGTTGCCGGATGCGTAGGCCCCAGGTTCAACGTAGTCGTTTGCTTTTCTATACTTCCTTCCGGTAATAAAATGTGTTCCGATTGAGACATTAAGTTTTATTTTTTTGTTACCAGCATTTATTCCTTCATCAACATCGTTGTGTCACTCACTTGTACTGTCAAATCTCTGTTCAGCAAGTGGCTTATAACACCTTACTACCTTCATTGTCTTTATGATCTTCGGTAAGCGTTGGACCGGTTTCAGATTTTTCTGTACCAAAACCCTGCGTACCACCACGGCCAAACATTTCATCATCTTTATCTACACGGCTCTGGTCTTCCAATGGAAATTCTTTACGCATCGGGAAATAATCCATCTCATCCACATTTAAAATCCTGATCAGGTTTGGATGCCCAACAAAGTTTACCCCGAAGAAATCGTATGTTTCTCTTTCCATAAAGTTGGCCGACCGGTAAATGGCTGTAGCACTAAAAACATCCGGCTTTTTAATATCGGTGTACACTTTAAAACGGATACGAACATTATCTACCAGGTTGTGCAGATGATATACTACCATCAACTCTTCTCCTTTCCTGTCTGGATAATGCACCGCCTGCAGATCCGATAAAAAGCGGAACCTTAATGTTTCATCATCAAATAAAAACTGGAGAATTTTTAGATTGAACTCTTTGGGTGCAGTAAAAGTTAACATGCCATAGGGCAAAACAAATTCGGAGACAGCCTCTCCAAATTTTTCAGTTAGCTTTTGTTGTATAGTTTCGTTGGTTAAGTTCATACCTTAAACCCGGAAGAGGGCTGTATAGTTTTATGATTATTTAGAGCCTTGATAGATATACCATTGAGTCAATACGTAAATACAACTTATTGTATTCCGTAAGCCTCCATTAATTCCTTGTATTTTTCGCCGTTTCTTCTTCTCAAACTTTCCTGGCCAACCAAATCCTGTATTTTCATAAATCCATCCAGGATAGCTTCTGGTCTTGGTGGACAACCCGGCACATACACATCTACCGGAATAATCTGATCGATACCCTGCAATACAGAATAGGTATCAAAAATGCCACCGCTGCAGGCGCAGGCACCCACTGATAAAACCCAGCGTGGTTCTGCCATTTGCAGGTAAACTTGCCTTAAAACCGGACCCATTTTTTTTGAAATTGTACCCATCACCATCAACAGATCGCACTGGCGGGGAGAAAAGCCAACCCTTTCGGAACCAAACCTTGCCAAATCGTAATGACTGGCCATGGTTGCCATAAATTCAATACCACAGCAGGAGGTGGCAAAAGGTAAGGGCCAGATAGAATTTTTACGGGCAAGGCCTACTACTTTTTCAAGTGATGTAGCCATAAAACCGTCTCCCATCATTGCTTCCGGGGGTTCTACCATTTTTAGTTTCGTATTATATTGGACAGGACGCATAATTCAAATTTGATAATGTGATGTTTAGCAGATATTGCTAATTTATAACTATCACAGCACTCGTTTGTTCAAAATCTCTTTTACAAAAATTAGCAAATTCGCCACATTAGCTAATCAGCTAACTAATCTTCCCAGTCTAATGCACCTTTCTTGATTATATATATAAATCCGGCCAGGAAAGACCCCACAAACATCATCACTGCCAGGAACCCATGCCAGCCCAATTCCCTGAAGTTTACCGCATATGGATAAAAAAAGATTACTTCCACATCAAACAACACAAATAAAATTGCCACCAAAAAATATTTGATGGCCATCGGCTGACGGGCATTGCCTTTTATTTCAATACCACTTTCAAAATTTTGTAATTTGTCTGTTCCACTTCTTTTTGGGCCAAATTTGTGGGTCAACAACATCATTGTTCCAATAAAACCGATAGCAAAAATAAGCTGGATGCCAATGGGTAAATAATTTTCTGCGCTATTTAAACCACCGGCCTGAAGAAAATAGAATTGCATAGCGCAAAAATAAGGCAGGGTAAGCAAATCACCATCAAAAAAAAAAAAAAAAAGGAAAATCCCCATTTTTTACAAAATGGGGATTCAAATTTATAATTCGGTAAAACTTAAATGATTACTTTTTCCCACTGCTTTTTTCTGTAGGTTTGGTACCAGCAGGTTTATTTCCGGCTGGCGCTGCTTTTGGTTTTGAAGCAGGAGCATTGAAATTCATTGCGGTAATGGTTGCTTTGTTATTGATCGTTTCTGCATCAGCAGGATCCAATGTCAATACACTATCACAATAATTTAAGGCAGTAGCTTTATCTTTTTTGTAAACAGAGTAAACAATGAAATATTTAAAACTACCAATCAATTGCGGTTTATACTTCGTGCTGTCTACAACCCCTACCTGGATAGCTTTTTGGAAAGAACCATTGGCCAATCCCTGAGCCAATGTAGAATCTATTGCCCACTCACATTTTCCTTTCATGTAATACCCAAAAGCATCGTCCGGGAATTTTTCATTGTAAATGTTCCAAATGCTTATAGAAGGAGTGTATTCGCCTGCACGGAAGTAGTTATATCCGGCGTAGTACAAATCTGTTTTCTTAACATCTTTTTTAATACTAACAATTTTGTTGTACCAGTCTGCTGCATCTTTAAATCTTTTTTGGCTTTCGTACGCTGCCGCAAAACTTTTTAAAGAAGCAGCCTTACCAACTTCTGTTGAATCAAAAGCAATGGCTTTTTCTATGTAAGTGCCAGCAAGGGAATCGTTTGTTGGCGGAAACTTAAGCAAGATTTCTGCATAACTAGAGTAATCAGTTGGGCCAATTTTTTCAGGTGTTTGTTTTGAAAAATATTGTTCGAAAGATGCTTTTGCATTTGCCGTATCCTTTAATCTTAAATAAGAATAAGCTTTTAAACCAAACAGGTTTGGATAAGGTGAGTTGCCGCCTGCAGCAATACATTCATCTGCTTTTTTCATTGCTTCGGCAAAGGAACCCAATGCGTACTGCATAGATGCAGTGTAATAACAGTTCTTGGGATCATCATCAGAATTAGCCAGGAATTTTTTTAAATTTTCGGCTGACTGTGGAGCATCCGTAGTATATAACAATTGATACAACGCTTCATATACCGGTGCATAAGCAGGATCTTTCGCAATAGCTTCATTGAAGTATTTCATGTATATCTCTTTCTGTGCAGCGCCTTGTGTCTGGTATATTTTACCAATCCTGAAAGAAGACCTTGCGTAGTTAGGATTTAATTCCAGTGCAGATTCATACGCTGATTGTGCAGGGCCTCCCTGTGTTAATTTTTTATACGCATCACCCAGGTTAGCATATACATCCGGGTCTTTCATATTCTTTAACGTTGTTGCCAATTTCAATTTATCAATTGCATATTCTGCATCGCCTTTAGGAGCATTAACATTGGCAAAACCAATAGCGTTCAACACCGCAATATCTTTTGATTTACTTAGGCTGATAGCAGTTTCAAAACGGTTTCTTGCATCCTGTGTTTTATCTTCCAGCAACTCTACATGCCCCATACCCGCTAATAGTAACGGGCTGCTGCTATTGGCCATCAATGTTTTTTGGTATAGTGCTTTTGCGCCTGCTATGTCTTTATTGTCATCAGGCAAAATCATTGATTCGCCTAACCAGTAAACTGCTTCAAGATTATTAGGATTGGCAGCTACCAATTTTTCAAACACTGCTTTTGCACTTTTATACCTTTCGTAATAAATAAATTTTTTGCCTTCTTCAATCGTTTGTGCTTTAAGGTTTACAGAAACAAATAAAGCGGTAAACAACAACATTCCCAATTTTAACTTGCTCATTTTTCTTTTGATTTTAATACTTTACAATGATATTAATTTTGCCAGTAATTGAACGAATAAATTTTCTTGTTTATTTGTCAGTAATAATTACGCTTCTTTTGGTAAAGTTCATTTGTGCAGGCCACAAATAAGATCTCCTGAAAATCAATTGCCCTCTTTCATATTTAAGAAATCCACCAAATCCTGAACCAAGGCCATCATAATTTTCTTTCAGCACATAATACAATCCCCGTACCAAAGGATACCTTTTCCTCATGATAGAAGTCTGTGTAGGTATTACATACGGAGAATCAAGACAAACATCACACCTGATATGAGCAAATTTCACTTTCTTTAACATGTTCACCTGCGAACTGTCTTCCGGGTTGCCGATCCAACTGATGCCGACCATTCCAATAGCATTGGTATCAGTTGCAATATACTCTAATACTTCCCGGCTGTTTTTAACGGCTTTTACCCGGTTGTTGTCAAACTTTTTTCCTTTCAAAATACTGTCGATAGCAAAGCGGATGGCGCTGGTAGCATTCAAACCATCAAATACAACTTTTTTATCGCCGGGAGTTTCGCCGGTTAATAACTGCTGCAACTCTTGTAATGTAAAAAGACTGTCGGTACTTTTATTATTGATCACAACAGCAATGGCATCAGAAGCAATTTTTTCACTTCTTGGAACATAGTGAATGGTATCAGCAAAATACTTTGCATCCTGGTAGCTAAGCCCTCTTGTAACGATCACCATCCGGGTAGCAGAATCGTCATACAAATCCTTTAAACACTCTGCTTCCGGCTTGTACACCGCATTGATCTTAGCATTGGGGAAAGACCCTTCAAACACTTTTATCTGTTCTTGAAGAACCGGTTTAAAAGATCCATCTACACTAATAGCAATGACCCCGCTGGTGGGTGAAT
>CAXTPJ010000078.1:0-9131 GCA_964245855.1 uncultured Ferruginibacter sp.
TGTCGAGGCTGTCGTTGATATCCATCCAAACTAAATCACTGCGGTGTGTCATGATCTCCCTTACTTTTCTTTCTCCCAAAGCAAACACCCGGTTCAGTAAATTTTTTTCTATTGGCGCAATCTCACCACCTTCGGTACTTTCCTGTATGATCACTTTTAATTCTTCCTGTGTATGAATTTCGGTGCCATGCATGGGCGTAATGCCTACCATTTTCAACAGCACATTGGCAAGCCCGTTGAGTACCCAGATAAAAGGGCGGAACACAAGATAAAAAATCCGCAACGGCAGTGCTACCGCAAAAGTGGTTTTCAACGGGTGGCGTATGGCCAGCGACTTTGGTGCCAGCTCTCCAAATACGATATGCAATACCGTTATTACAGCAAAAGCGACCGGCAGTGCCATTTTATGCGCCGTTTCCGGGGTAAGCTGCAAATTAAGGGCATGGAATAAGTTTAAAATAAGCGCTGAAACAACGTCTTCGCCCACCCAGCCCAAACCAAGACTGGCAAGGGTAATGCCCAATTGGGTGGCGGCCAGGTAGCCATCCAGGTTGTTGAGAATTGCTTTGGCGGTGTTGGAAATATTACTGTTTTTATTGGAAGAAGTTTCTATTTGCGAAGCCCTTACTTTTACGATAGCAAATTCTGCCGCCACAAAAAAACCATTTAACGATACCAGTAATAACGTGATAAATATATCTAAGCCCATTCTTTTATACGAATTGTTTGAAGCGTGAAATTAGTACAAACAAAGCATTGACAGTTGTTGTATTTGATTGGCCGGAAAGCTTTGTAACGAGCGGGCTGAATGATACCGATGAATCAATGCCGTTTACTTAATAAATTTTTTCATGCAAAGAATATAAAGAAGCAAAGACGCAAAGTTTATAGCTGCTCTTTGCTTGCTACTGCTTAAGTAAATGAAATTCACAGGTGAATTATTAACAGGTCGGTTCAATAAAATTCGAAAGATTAAAAGCAGTAGGTGATTGCTGATTGACTGTTCAGTCATCTAAAAAAATGCAGCAATATGAATTGAAATTATTTACCCATGATGAGTTCTTTTTTAAACTGGTAAGAAGCATTCAAGATGTACTGGTAAAATTCAACCACGGTGCTGCGTTGGGTAAACTCAAAACTGGGCCGGTATTCTGCCATAAAATTTTCCAGGTCTTTACCATCTAACCTCGTTACCCTTCTTACCGTACTTTTGTTAAAGCGGTAATTGACGTAGTTTTCTTTTTCCTGTTCCTCAACCCTTATCTGCATTCTCTTTAACTGCTTGTTTCGCTTAAACCGGAAAATATTTATGAGCTCGTTGAGGTCCATACCGGCGGCACCGGTATAACTATCCGTATTTAAAGAGATGCCGGGCTTTTTGTAATTGAAAAGTTTGGCATACTGATCCCTGTTTTCGATAGAATCCTGCCGGTAACTTTTGCCATACACCCTTACTTCCTGCAGGGTGCGGAATTTTTCGGCTAACCGTACATGTAAGGAAATATCAAAATTGCCGATATTGGCAATTTGCTTAACAGCAAATTTGGCGGTGGGTTTATTGCCGTAAATAAAAGTGAGGGAGTCTTTATCCGTTGTCACAATCGTATAATGCCCCAACGAATCTGTAACAGTGGAAGTACCGTTGCTGCTTTTAATCAACACGTCTTTTACCGGGATGGTTTTGGTAGAATCATACACCGTACCGGTGATGCTCAATTGGCTTTTGGCAGTAAAATTCAGCAGCAACAAAAGCAGTGAAGTAAAAATTATCTGGTAAAACTGTTTCAAGTAAGATGGTTGTGCCGGGCAATATTAATCAACTATTACTGTTTTGAAGCCGCCGGTATGTATTTTAACTACTTTTTGTTTTTTGCAGTAGTTGTTCAATCACCGCAGGATAATGTTCATGTTCCAATGCATGGATTTTTTTAGCCAGATCGTCTGCCGTATCATTTTCATTAATAACACAAGTGGCCTGGAAGATCATTTTCCCATGATCATATATTTCATCCACATAATGAATGCTGATACCGGACTCCGGTTCTTTTGCGGCGATTACTGCTTCATGTACCCGGCTGCCATACATGCCTTTACCGCCATATTTTGGTAACAGGGCAGGATGAATATTGATGATCTTATCGGGGTAAGCTTTAATTAAAGGAACCGGCACTTTCCATAAAAACCCGGCCAATACAATAAAATCAATTTGGTGCTGCTGCAATTCCGGAACATAACCCGTTGCTTCAAATGTTTGTTTTTCAATCATTAAAGAAGGGATATTTTCATTGGCAGCTATCGAAAGCACCCCGGCACCTGTTTTATTGCACACAATCAATGCAATGCTGATTGAAGCATGGCCTTTAAACCGATCAATGATTTTTTGGGCATTGCTGCCAGCGCCACTTGCAAAAATGGCCATCCGGGTAATTTCTGTTGGCTTACCGCTCATTTTGTTCCAGATTTTTGATAGATAGGTTTTGAAAAATGAAAATTGCCCTAAAGGGATACTAAACAATAAAACACAGAATGGCCAAAGCAGGGTAATGAGTAGTATATATAATATCACCCACAAGGCGCCTTTATCGAGGCTGGTGGCGCCCAATATTTTTCTGCCTAAATAACCACAAAAACTTCCGCCGAGGGCAAAAGTAACTATCACCAACACCAGGTTAAGGGTATTTACTTTCCAGCGTTGTTTTAGTTTATCCAGCATTGGGCAAAAATGAAGTAAATTTTTAAGAAAATATTGTCAAATCGAGAAAATGACGAAGTGCCGGATTCCGGTTACATAAATATGACAATCGTAATATTGCCACTACAACAATCGGCTGAAAATCAAGCTGGACAAGGGAAAATTTTTTTTAAAAATGTTGATATTATGTGAACATACTGACTTATTTTTGCAGCCATAGAAGGATATTTTTTCCACACAAGCATCCTATAACTGTATGAGTCGTTACCGAAAAATCTTTAACACCGTTTTTGCAAGTATACTTTTTGTTGCATTACTCCTCACTTCAAATACTACATTGGCTGCCGATGGTGAAGCTTTGTTTAAAGCAAACTGTGCCAACTGTCATAAGCCGGATGCTGACTATACCGGTCCTGCACTAAAAGGAGCAAGAGACAGGGAACCAAGTAAAGACTGGGCCTACAAATGGGTTAACAATGTAAACTCTATGCTGGATACGGATCCTTATGCAAAAGGGTTGTTTGACAAATTTAAATCCAGGATGACGCAGTTTAATTTGCCGCAGGCAGATATTAAAGCGATACTGGATTATGCAGATGCTTACACACCGCCTCCGCCACCTCCTGCTGGTGCTGAAGGTTCTAAAGGAAGCGATAATTCTCTCCTGTTCGGGATTCTTACCCTGATCTTGGCCATTGTAGCTTTGATCTTATTGCAGGTAAACAGCAGCCTCCGTAAATTATCTGAAGAAAAAGATGGTATTACAAGGACAGAACCTGTTCCTTTCTATCGCAATAAAACTTATTTGATGCTGGCTATTTTGGTATTGTTCTGCGTTGGCGGATACAAAACCATCAGTGCTGCCATCGGTTTGGGCCGCATGAAAAATTATCAGCCTGAACAACCCATTTACTACTCACACAAAGTACACGCCGGCACCAACCAGATCAACTGTTTGTATTGCCACAGCGGCGCACAGGATAGCAAATTCTCTAATATCCCATCGGTAAATGTTTGTATGAACTGTCACATGGCGGTTAAAGAATACGGCGGCGAAAAATTGGTAAGGGAAGATGGAAGAGAAGTGAACGGTACTGCAGAAATCAAAAAATTATACGCTTACGCAGGATGGAACCCTGAAAAGAAAGCATACGACAAACCAGGTACCCCGATTCAATGGATAAAGATTCACAACCTGCCTGACCATGTATATTTCAACCACAGCCAGCACATTAAAGTAGGTAAACAACAGTGTCAAACCTGCCATGGTCCAATCCAGGAAATGGGAGAAGTTAAACAGTTTGCAGAACTGAGCATGGGCTGGTGTATCAACTGCCACAGGGAAACGAAGGTTGATTTCTACAATAAAGAAACAGGAACCGGTAATAAGTTTTACAGCATTTACGAGAAGTTCCACAAAGACATCCGGGATGGAAAAATGGACAGCGTAACCGTAGAAAAGATCGGCGGAACAGAATGTCAAAAATGTCACTATTAATATAGCTAATTAGCTGGTTCAATAATTTGATAATTACAGGAACCAACGCATTAGCATCCGTTCGAAAGATATCAGGGCGGCATTAGCAAATCAGCACATTATTAAGATAGATTATGAGTAATAAAAAGTACTGGCAAAATTTTGGGGAATTCAATCAAACAGAAGACTTTCAGGAAAAGGCAAAGAACGAATTTCAGGAAGACCTGTTGCCGCTGGAAGAGCTTGACAATGGTTTGATGGCGTCTAAAACCCCACGCAGGGACTTTCTTAAATATTTAGGTTTCAGCACTGCTGCTGCTACACTGGCTGCCAGTTGCGAAATGCCTGTGCGTAAGGTGGTACCTTATTTACAAAAACCAGACAATCTTATTCCTGGTGTTGCCAACTATTATGCTTCTACTTATGTGAATGAAGGAGATGTGGTACCGGTAGTGGTAAAGCAAAGAGATGGCCGCCCAATTAAGCTGGAAGGAAACGAAAAATCAACCATAACCGGCGGTGGTACAAGTGCCCAGGTACAGGCTTCTGTGCTGGATCTATATGATACTACCAGGCTGCGTTACCCAATGCAGGCTGCCGGTGCAGATTTTAAAGAAGTTCCATCTTTCGATATCATTGATAAGGCAATCGGCGAACAAATTAACAATGGTAAACCAGTTGTATTATTAACCTCTACCATCAATTCACCAAGTACTTTACAGATCATCAGTGAATTTTTGGCAAAATACCAGGGCAGCCGCCACGTACAATACGATGCTATCAGCTATAGCGGTATGATACTGGCTAACGAAGCTACTTACGGAAAAAAAGCTATTCCTTCTTATCATTTCGATAATGCAAAAGTAATTGTAAGCTTAGGTGCAGATTTCTTAGGCACCTGGTTAAGCCCGGTAGAATTTAGTGGCCAATATGCTAAAAACAGGAAGATCAAAACTGATAAGCCTGAAATGAGCCGCCACATTCAGTTTGAAAGCACTTTCAGCTTAACCGGTAGCAATGCAGATGACCGTTACCTGCACAAGCCATCTGAAAAAGGTGCTGTTGCATTGGCGATATTGGCAAAATTGAATGGCAGCGTAGCAGAACCATCTATTGCAGATACAAATCTAAAAAAAGGTATTGAATCAACAGTTGCATTGTTGAAAGCCAATATGGGAGCTGCTTTGGTAGTTTCCGGCAGCAACGATGTAAATATACAGATCATTGTGAATGCCATCAACGAGGCAATTGGTGCCAATGGCAAAACAATTAACTGGGCAGTTACATCTAACTATCGCCAGGGTGTAGATGCAGATTTTACCAAACTGGTAGATGAAATGAATGCAGGCGCTATCGGCACTTTGCTGGTATATGCAACCAATCCGGCTTACACTTACCGTGAAAAAGAAAAAGTGGTAGCAGGATTGAAAAAAGTGCCACTGACTGTTTCGTTTAATTCAACTATGAATGAAACCAGTGAGCAGTGCAAATACATTATTCCTTCTCACCACTGGTTGGAAAGCTGGGGCGATGCAGAATCTAAAACAGGTTACTACAGCCTCATTCAGCCTACTATCAATCCATTGTTCAAAACAAGGCCGTTCCAGGCTTCTTTGTTGAAATGGGCTGGCAATACCGTTGATTACGGAACTTATTTTAAAGATTTCTGGGTAAAGAAATTAGTTGATAAAGGTGCTGATGGTTACAACCAGGTATTACAGGAAGGTGTGATAGAACCAACGTTGACAGTTGGTGCAGGTACTTTCAGCAATGTGAAAGTTGCAGAAGCTGCGGGAAAAGTTGTTGGTGGAATGAAAATCGGCAATTATGAATTGGTGATTTACGAAAAAATCTCCATCGGTAATGGTAACCAGGCTAATAACCCATGGTTACAGGAATTACCAGATCCTATCTCTAAAGTAACCTGGGACAACTATGCTTTAATGAGCCCGGAACTGGCTAAAACAATACTGAAAATTGATGTATTGAATAACCAGCGCCAGGGGGATCATTATGAAGTTGAACCGGAAAAACCAATGGTAAAATTAACTGCCAATGGTAAAACGATTGAATTGCCGGTATTGATTATTCCGGGAGTTCATCCAAACGTAGTGGCCGTTGCATTAGGCTACGGAAGGGAAAGTGCGAATAAAGAAAGGACGAAAGAATACATCGGTATGTCTGCCCATGGTGCCGGCGTTAGCGCTTATCCATTGGTAGGTTTTGATGGTACCGGTTTCAGGTATTCTGCGCCGGTAGAAATTGCGTTGCTTGATAAAAGTTATGGTGTAGCCCAAACACAGGTACACGGTGCGTCAGAAAGCAGGCCGGTGATTTACGAAACCAGCCTGGCAAAGTTCATTGCTGATCCGGCTGAAGTATTAAAAGAGGCAACAGAAGAAAGAGAAGCACTGACCAAATTCAGCAGGGGTGAAGATTTTAGAAAAGATGCTACTATCTATAAAGATTTGATGGAAGAAAAGCCCGGTATTAAATGGGGCATGAGCATCGATCTGAACAGTTGTACCGGTTGCAGCGCCTGCGTGGTAGCCTGTACTGCTGAAAATAATGTAGCCGTTGTAGGTAAGAGCCAGGTAATGAAAGCGCATGAAATGCACTGGTTGCGTATTGACCGTTATTTTACTGGAGATATGGCTAACCCGGATGTGGTTTTCCAGCCAATGCTTTGCCAGCACTGCGATAACGCTCCTTGCGAAAACGTTTGCCCGGTAGCAGCAACCAACCACAGTAGCGAAGGGTTGAACCAAATGACTTATAACCGTTGTATCGGCACAAGGTATTGCGCTAATAACTGTCCGTTTAAAGTACGCCGTTTTAACTGGTTAGATTACACCGGGGCTGATAGCTTCCCGGATAATCAAAATCCATTGATAGAAGAAGGATGGCTGAATGATGTAACTGCCCAAATGAATGATGACCTTACAAGAATGGTATTGAATCCTGATGTTACGGTTCGTTCAAGAGGTGTGATTGAAAAATGTTCTTTCTGTGTACAGCGTTTGCAGGAAAACAAACTGATCGCTAAAAAAGCAGAAGATCCATCATTGATCCGCAATGTAAAAGTTGCCTGTGCACAGGCTTGTCCGGGTGGATGTATCAGTTTCGGTAACGTAAACGATCCGGAAAGTGAAGTAGCAAAAGCAAGGGCTGATAAACACCGCAGCTTCTATGTATTAGAGCAATTGCACGTATTGCCGAACGTTAGTTACCTGGCAAAGATTAAAAATACAGACAGGCATGTAACCAACGAGAAAGAAGCAGAAGAACATGGTGCTGGAATGAAAGAAGAACACAAGGAAGAAAAGGCACACGCTTAAAAGATCAATGAGGATAAACTGTACAAGAGTGCGACGCCACTGAAGGTGAAATAAGAACAACAGCCGGGTACAACATAATAATAAACAACAAGCTGGAGGCCAAAACTGACAGCTAAAGCTTAGAAAAATATATGTCATTATTAAAGTACGAATCACAGATCAGGGAACCGTTGGTGGATGGTAATAAAGATTATCACCAGGTAACGGAAGACATTATAAGCCCTATTGAGATGAAGCCGACCCGTTTGTGGTACATCGGTTTTTATATCAGTGTTGCGCTGTTATTGTTTGGTGTGTACAGTATTTACAGGGAGGTTACTTACGGTATTGGTCAATGGAACCTGAATAAAACCATCGGCTGGGGTTGGGATATTACCAACTTTGTATGGTGGGTAGGTATTGGTCACGCCGGAACATTGATCTCTGCGATCTTGTTGTTGTTCCGCCAGGGATGGAGAACAGGTGTAAACCGTGCGGCTGAAGCGATGACTATTTTTGCGGTAATGTGCGCAGGACAGTTCCCGATCTGGCACATGGGACGTGTATGGATGGCATTCTTTGTATTACCTTATCCAAATACCCGTGGCCCTTTGTGGGTGAACTTTAACTCACCCTTGTTATGGGACGTATTTGCGATTTCAACTTATTTTACCGTTTCCTTATTATTCTGGTATTCTGGTCTGTTACCTGATTTTGCTACTGTAAGGGACAGGGCTAAAACTAAATTACGTAAACTGTTATATGGTGTTGCAGCCTTTGGCTGGACAGGGAGTACTAAACACTGGCAGCGCCATGAAAGCCTTTCATTGGTACTGGCTGGTTTGAGTACGCCGCTGGTATTATCAGTACATACCATTGTATCTTTTGACTTTGCAACGTCTGTAATGCCGGGATGGCACACTACCATCTTTCCTCCTTATTTCGTGGCGGGTGCGATCTTCTCCGGGTTTGCCATGGTGCAAACGCTGATGCTCATCTTAAGAAAAGTATTTGCTCTGGGCGATTACATTACGTTGGGCCATATTGAAGCAATGAACAAAGTAATTGTGTTGACCGGTTCTATTGTAGGTATCGCTTATATTACTGAGTTGTTCATTGCCTGGTACGGACAAAATCCTTATGAATGGTATGTATTTAAAGAAAACAGGGCCAATCCGTTTAGTCCTTATGGTTGGAGTTATTGGTTAATGATGTTCTGTAACGTGGTATCTCCTCAGGTGTTTTGGTTTAAAAAATTAAGAAGGAACATTCCGTTTACATTCTTCATGAGTATTATTGTAAACATCGGTATGTGGTACGAACGTTTTGTAATTATTGTAACCTCCACTTACAGGGATTATTTACCATCAAGCTGGAGTACTTATTACAGCCCTTCTGTTTATGAATTAGGTTTCTATTTGGGTACTTTCGGCTTATTCTTTACCTGCTTCTTCTTATTTGCTAAATATTTCCCTGTAATTGCAGTAGCGGAAATCAAGAGCATTTTGAAAACGACCGGTGAAAATTACAAGCGTAAAATGACCGATTTGGAAAAAGCAGATGCTGAGAAGTTTTATCTAGATGAAGTAGAACACGGGCACTAAGATTTAAAAGTTAACAGTTAAAATTTGGTGCAGGAAGTTTA
>CAXTPJ010000079.1:0-9105 GCA_964245855.1 uncultured Ferruginibacter sp.
CATAGCCACCACGGCCGCCGCTTTTCATACGGTCGGTAATAAAATAGTTCCATTCTACTTTAAAAATGAATTGCTGTCCTGGCTTTAAAGCCATTGGCAATTCTACCCTCATCATGGTCTTGTTGATGGTATAGTTCAGTGCCTTGCCCAGCGCATCGGTAATCTTTACAATATTATCACCGTACTCTTTATCTTTTACACCGCTCAGGCGCAACAGGTCGGCATCGGTTACACTTTTCGGCATGGTACTGCCGCTGGTGTAGCCAGAATTATATTTAGTGCTGTGCTGGTTTTCATCCAACTGCAGCCACAGATAGGTTAAAACGTCCGGTGAATTATTAAAGTACGTAACGGTTTCTTTACCATTCAGTTTGCGGTTGGGTTCATCCAGTTCGCACACAATATCATAATCGCAGCGTTGCTGCCAGTATTTGCTGCCGGGGGCACCGCTGGCGGTACGGTATTCGTTTGGCGTAGGCAAAATAGTACCCAACTGTTCAAAGCGGTTACCATGGTTACTGCCGGGGTTGTTGCGGATATCCTGAGCCTTTACAGAAAGGCCAGCCAGCGATAACAACGCAATAGAGAGCAATTTTCTCATGTGTTGATTTTTGATATTGAAATGAGTTATAAAAGTATTGATTTTTGAGCGCCTGCTAATTGTGCTGACTGCATTTAATTTTTAGTTATTTGTGTGGAACCAGCAGATGATCTTTGTGCATCATCGGTGTGTCACTCACTTGTACCGCATACCTGTGAGTAGCTTTATTTCCCTAACCCTTCTGACCGTCCCGGCCTGACCGCTTAAGGAAGCCTTTGAAAAGCCATTCCGGCCGCTACCAGCAAACACACGCCTGAAATAATGTTTACCCACCAGATCCTTTTCAGTTGCAGTTTGCCAACCAATACATAACTGATCAATAAAATAATTGTTACCAGTACAATTTGCCCGGCTTCCAGCCCAAGGTTAAAACTCAACAACGGGATGGTTATTTTTTCATCCTTTGGCAACATATAACGAATTGATCCTGCAAAACCCAAACCATGCACCAGGCCAAAGAACAATGCTAAAAAATAATTTAACCGCAAAGCTTTTTTTGAAAAATCACGTACAAAAAAATTGAGTGAGGCGGTAACAATAATGGTACAGGGAATTAAAAACTCTACCCATTTTTCAGGCACCCTTACCAAATCATATACACTCAAAGCCAGTGTTAATGAATGCCCGATGGTGAATGCCGTTACCAGTATCAATACCTGTTTCCAGTTTTGCAACAGGTAAACGGCTGCCAGTGCCGCAATAAATAACATGTGGTCCAGCGCCCCAACATTCATGATATGATCCCAGCCTATCCCGAAGTATAATGCAACGTCATTCACAAATCATTATTAGTTTGGGTGTATGCTAAAAGCTACTTTTGTTCAAATATCCTGAAAGCAATTCTTAATCAACAATCGATTTTTTAGATGGCAACGTTGTTATATAAATGGTTACTGGCTTTTGTTTTGCTGCATCCTGCTACCCGGCTTCCGGCTGATAAGCCCCATCCTATTTTTGTAAGTGTTACTGAAATTGAACACAACACAAAAGACAAAACGCTGGAAATAAGCTGCAAACTTTTTACCGACGATTTTGAGAAAACGCTCCGCAAACATTACACTTCAAAAATTGACCTGCTGGATGAAAAACAAAAAGCAGCCATGGGGACAATTGTAAACGACTACATTCAAAAACATTTAACCATTAAAGTTGACGGCAGAAATACGCCGCTTCAATTCATCGGTTTTGAGCAGCAGGAAGAAGGGATCATGAGTTTTTTCCAGGCAAGTAATATTGCAGCAGTAAAAAAAATAAGTGTATTCAACAACCTGCTGTATGATTACAGTGAGCAGCAAATGGGCATCATTCATGTAATTGTAAACGGCAACAGGAAAAGTACCAGGATCAATAACCCTGAATCAAGCGCCAGCTTTGAGTTTTAGCTAATGCTAAACTTTCCCGACCCAAAAGTTACTGATGCCACAACATTCTACAGCACAAGTGTGCGACGCAACGATGACGCCATGAAAAACTACAGTTGATTACATGAAAATAAACTTCCTTTCCGTAGGATAATTCTATTTAATTAAGCCAATACAGGTATTAACACGGTGGCAAGAATTGCGGTTAGGTAGCGGCCGGCTAAAACGAAGCCTACGCTTTTGTGCAGGGTGGTTTACGGATGCTGCCGGTTATATAAATAACCATAAAGATTACAGTAAACGAAGCCAAAAATTTAAGGAACAAAAAGAAAAAAACAGCGAATGTGCTGAGTAATATGCCGCCTAAAATAACCGGCCGAAGCAATTGTAGCTTGAGTGACCTGGTCATGGTGTTTTATTTTAAAGGTGCTGTAATTACATTATCCTTTATAAAATAAAACCTGGTTTGATTATTCTTCTTCCAAACTTTCCTTTACATCTTCCGGAACCTTTACAATGAGCTTGTCGATGCGTTGGCCGTCCATGTCAACAATTTCAAAAGAAAAACCACGCCAGTCGAAGGTATCGCCGGTTTTTGGAATGCGTTCCAATTCATGTAAAACGAAACCGGCTACGGTATCAAACTGGTGTTCGTCTTCATTCATCCATTCTGTTTTTTCAAAATGGCTGAGAAAATCGTAAAAGGTAATTTGGGCATCTACCAGGTAACTGCCATCGCCCCGTTCGGTGATCTCGTATTCTTCCTGGCCATCCTGCGGCACATCGCCTACAATGGCCTCCAGTATGTCGTTCAGCGTTATCATACCTTCCAGCGTGCCGTACTCATTTACAATGAAGCAACTATGTATTTGCGTTGATTTTATTTTCTCCAATACCTGGTAAGGCGTGTTGTTTTCCGGTACAAACAGCGCAGGTTTCACCAGGTCTTTCAGTTTGGCACTTTCATCTGCCTTAAACAATTCTTTGATGTAAATGATGCCCTTGATATCATCCACCGTTTTATCGCACACCGGGTAAGTTGAATAAATAATATCACCCGATTTTTCAATGATGGTCTGTACGGTATCATCCACATCAAACCACAAAATTTCTGTTCGGTGCGTCATCAGGGCGGTTATTTTTCTGTCGCCCAAATGAAAAACCCTTTCGATAATTTCCTTTTCTTCTTCTTCGATGGTACCATGTTCGCTGCCTTCAGAAATCATGGCTTTGATCTCATCTTCTGTAACAGAATTGTCTTTGGAAGTTTTTACATTGAAGAGCTTAAAAATGAGGTAAGAAATTTTTGACAATAACCAGATCAACGGGTGAGTGACAGTAGATAAAAAATTCATGGGGCCTGCGGTAGCACGGGCAATCTTTTCTGCCTGCAGCATGCCCAGCCTTTTAGGAATGAGTTCACCAAAAATAATGGATAAAAAAGTAACGATGGCAACGATGATACCGGTTGCAATCCTTGGTGCATAAGGTTTTAATACAGCAATGTCTTCAATGTAAGGTTCAATGTAGCGCCCAAATTTTTCGCCTGAGTAAACACCCGTAACGATAACGATGAGGGTAATAAAAATTTGTGCGGTAGATAAAAACTTGTCGGGGTTTTCGGCCAGCGCCAATGCAACTTTGGCTTTAGTATCGCCTTTGTTGGCCATGCTTTCCAGCCTTCCTTTGCGGGCGCTGACCAACGCAATTTCACTCATTACAAACAGCCCGTTAACAATAATCAGTATTAATAAAATGAAAATTTCTCCCATGATTTTTATTACAACACAATTTTTTTTAAGGGGTTATTAGTGGCAAATATCTGTAATCTATTCTAAATGAGTATTTCCGGTTGCTTTTTTACCTTAAAATCTTACTGCAGCCCCCATTTTTTGTTGAAAAAACCTGCTGTGCCATAGCCGATCAAAGCACCGATAATGCCTCCGCAGATGATGTCGATGGGAAAATGTACCCCCACATACATTTGGGCGTAGCAGATAGCCGCAGCCCACACAAAAAAAAGCGGCGCCCATTTACCAATTTCATTTTTAAAGGTGAGGTAAAAGAAAGTGGCCATAGAAAAATGATTGGCCGCATGGGAAGAAGTAAAGCTGCTGCTTTGTGGAAAAGCTATACCCGGCAACCGCCTAAGCCAACCTGCAAGCGCCGGATCATTCGCCGGCCTTAACCGGTGTATGTTTTGTTTAATGATATCGCTGCTGATAATATTACTTGCAATAACAGTAATTGCAGCCATTAAAAACCACCACCAGCCGGTTTTTTTATAATTGACCAATGCAAACAGTACCAGGAAAAAATACAGGGGCGTCCACAGATCGGCATTGCGTAACAATGGCATCAACCAGTCGAGAAATGGATTGTGCCACACAGCATTGATCTGCCGTAGTGTTGCCCTGTCCCAATTTAACAATGACTGCATGTGGTAACCTTATTTGCCCAAAAATAATTAATCTATTTTTGTTGCCACATAAATAAAACCGGATGCTGTTTGTAAAAAGAATTCCAAGATTGTTGAGATGGATCGTATCGGTACAACTGATTTTTTTACTGGTGATGACGTTGCTGCGGTTGCTATTCTTTATTAGCTTTCATCCGGCTGGTAAACCTTTTTCCGGTTTGGCGATGTTAATGGGTTTGCGGTTCGACTTAAAGTTTACTGCTATTTTATCGGTTGCCATATTGGTGTTGTGCAGCATTCCCTTTATCAATCCCATAAAAAATTACAACGCCAAAAGGGTTTGGAATATATTGATACCGCTGGTATTTTTTACCACGTTGCTGTTTTATGCAGTTGATTACTACCACTACGATTACATACAGCAACGGTTAAACGCTTCTATCCTGAATTATTTTAATGATGCTGCCATTACGGTAAACATGGGTTTACAATCTTATCCTGTTGTGAAAGTAAGTTTGCTTATACTGGTGATCACTGCAATCGCAATTGTTGTTTTCAGGATGTTGTTATCTAATTACCAAACACAATATGTAATTGATAAACGAAAAGGTATTGGCTGGTACATTGCTTTTTTCGTGCTGTTTGCATTGGGCATTTTTGGAAAGATTGGACAGTTTAATTTGCGCTGGAGTGATGCCTTTACACTCAACGATAATTTTAAAGCCAACCTGGCACTCAATCCTTTCCAGAGTTTTTTCAGCAGCCTGAAATTCAGGAATACCAGGCCGGATATAAAAAAAACGAAAGCCGCTTATACGCTGATGGCAGACTACCTGAATGTGCAGCGAAAAGACAGCAGCAAATTGAACTATGAAAGAACTTACAGCGCTACACCCGGCAGCAACCAGCCAAATGTTGTGCTGGTGATCTGCGAAAGTTTTTGCATGTTCCGCAGCAGTATGGCCGGCAATCCTTTTAATACCACGCCTTACTTTAATGAATTGTGTAAAAAAGGCATTTTTTACGACCGGTGTTTTACGCCTTCGTTTCCAACCGCACGGGGCGTATGGGCAACCATAACCGGCATCCCTGATGTGTTGGGCGATAACAACCGTACGGCCAGCAGAAGCCCGGAAGTAGTAAACCAGCAAACCATTATCAACGACTTAAAAGGTTACGAAAAATTTTATTTCCTCGGCGGTGATCCAACCTGGGCCAATATCAGAGGTTTACTGATGAATAATATCGACAGTCTGCACCTGTACAGCCAGGATGATTTTAAGGCCAAAAAAGTAGATGTGTGGGGCATTGATGACAAAAATTTGCTGCTGGAATCAAACCAGGTTTTAGCCAGCCAACAGCGGCCATTTTTTGCTGTGATACAAACGGCAGACAATCACCGGCCATATACCATCCCGGTGGAAGACCAGCAGGTTTTTACACAAGTAAATTACCCGGCAGACAGTGTAGTGAAATATGGTTTTGAAGACATTGACCAACTGAATGCATTCCGCTATACCGATTACTGCTTTAAGCAATTTATGGAAGCGGTGCAAAAGGAAAAATACTTCAGCAATACCATCTTTGTGTTTGTGGGCGACCATGGTTTGCCGGGTAATGCCAATGCGATGTATCCCAAAAGCTGGACCGATCAATCGCTGACGAGACTGCATGTGCCGTTGCTGTTTTATGCACCGCATTTACTGCAGCCAAAAATGGTTCATGGCGTATGTACGCAGACAGATATAATGCCTTCCATTGCCAGTTTATTGAATGTGCCTTACCGCAACAACAGCATGGGGCAAAGCCTGTTCGACAGCAGTATTGTTAAACCGGCTTCGGCTTTTACCATTGATCATGAAGCCAATACCTTTGGAATGGTAACCGACCAGTTTTATTACCTGAAAAACAGCAAGACCGGCAAAGAAGATTTTGTTTCTGTAACCGGCAATGAACCGGTACCGGTGAACAAAAAAACCGACAGCATCCGGCGCCAGTTAAGCATTTTAGCCGGTGCATACCATGAAACAGCGAAGTATTTGTTGTTTAATAATAAGAAGCAGTAGAAGCGTTAGGTCGAATTAAAAATGGGTCGGTAAGGACACCGACCTCGGAGAAAGAAGTGTTAGGCCGGTGAAGAAGCCGACCACGGAGAAAGAACCAGGTGAACATACAGTGGAAAATATTGGCAGGATTAATATTCCACTGCAACAATTGCTGCAACTTACAAATTTCGGCTACGCAACTTCTGACGAGATTATTGTGTATTGCCAAAAAGGAAACCATAGTATGAAGACTGCAGCATGGTTGTTTTCAAAGGGATTTGTAAACGTGAAGAGCCTGCAGGGCGGATTGAATTATTACCGGCAATTTACCTGATGACGGCCTGAATTAAATAATGCATGCCTGCATCCGAAAGCCAATGCTGCATAAAAAACTGAAGCCGAACGGAGCGTCGCCCATGCTGTCGCCATGGAAAAAAAACAGTTGGTAGCATCATTCAATTTAATCCAGATTATTTATTGCCGCTGCGTACCTTTAGCATTATGCTGCAGGTAAGTGGATTATATATTTATCCCATTAAATCATTAGGAGGTATATCTATGCCGTCTGTAAAGCTTACTGACAGGGGATTTGAGCATGACAGGAGATGGATGCTCATCGATTCAAATAACCGGTTTATATCACAAAGAGAAATTGCAACGCTGGCGTTATTACAAGTAACAATTGTTGAAGAAGGATTGCAGGTATTTCACAAAACTAACCCGGCCGATTTTCTTATCATACCATTTGAACCGGCTTCCGGTGAAAGGGCAACCGTGAAAATTTGGGATAATGCCTGTACCGCTCAACTGGTAAGTGACGCTGCGGATAAATGGTTCTCAGCCGTTTTAAATATGCCTTGCCGCCTGGTTTATATGCGTGATGACAGCATTGTAAAAGTAGAAGAAAAATATGCACTGGCTGATGACCTCACCAGTTTTTCTGACGGGTTCCCTATTTTATCAATCGGTGAGGCATCGCTGCAGGATTTGAACAGCCGCATACCAGAGGAGTTGGCCATGAACCGTTTTCGTGGCAACCTGATATTTACTGGAGGCAAAGCTTTTGAAGAAGACAGTATGAAAACTTTTGTCATTAATGGCGCCACTTTTCATGGTATCAGTCCTTGCGCCCGCTGCGTTGTTACTACTATTGACCAGGAAACTTTAGACAAAGGAAAAGAGCCGTTAAAAATTTTAGCTTCGTACCGCAGGTTGAATACCAAAGTTTGCTTTGGAGAAAATGTGATTGCAGATAGTGAAGGAACAATACATGTTGGTGATGAGATTGTGGTTACAGAAAGGAAAGAAAGCAAGTTTGCAAATAGTTGATTTGAAAAATAATGGAAATAAGATTATTAGTCATTAGAACAAGTGACCCTAAAAGACTATCCATTTTTTACAATATGCTTGGATTTGTTTTTGACTATCACCAGCATGGAAATTCACCTTACCATTATTCAACTTCGATTGGCAATATGGTTTTGGAAATATACCCGCTGGCTAAACGCCAGGAACTACCAGACAAAAATTTACGTCTTGGTTTTGAAGTTGATGATTTTGAAAATGTACTGATAACCCTGAAAGAAAACCAGGTTGTTTTTACTGAACCAGTACAAACCGATTTTGGCTTTTTAAGTGTTATCACTGATCCGGATGGAAGAAAAATTGAGTTATATAAGCAATAAGCGGTAAATAAAATGAGAGACATTACACATAAGCAGATCACTTTAAGAACAGCCAAAGCCATTGGGATTGTGTTTTGTTCAGCAGCTACGATTGAGCAGATAAAAAACAATGAATTGCCTAAAGGAAACTTGTTTGATGTAGCGAGGGCAGCAGGTTTTGTGGGCGCCAAAAGTACGCCGCAATTATTACCGCACTGTCACCCGGTTTCAATTGATGACATGGATATTCAGTTTGAATTTTTAGATACCGGTAAACACGCTGCCTATTTTAATACACCAGTTTTTGAAAAAACTGGCATTGTAATTACCGGCGAAGCCAAATCAATTGGACGTACGGGTATTGAGATGGAAATGCTGACGGCGGTTTCGGTAGCGGCCCTGGAAATTTATGATATGCTGAAACCGGTTGACAAGCAACTGGAAATTGGCAATATTAAATTGCTCGATAAAAAAGGCGGGAAAAGCGACCGGGAAAAATATGTTTCGGAAACGCCTGCCTGTGCGGTGCTGGTCTGCTCCGATTCAACAGCAGCAGGCACAAGAGAAGACAGCAGTGGTAAACTGGTGCAGCAACTTTTGGAAGCCGCCAATGCAACAGTTAACCATTTTAGCATAGTACCGGACGATGAAAAACAAATACAGCAACAAATAAAAAATTGGGTAGCGCAGGATGTACAATTTATTTTCACCACAGGAGGAACGGGGTTGGGATCAAAAGATAACACAACAGAAGCCATTAAAGCACTGATTGAAAAAGATGCACCGGGAATAACAGAAGCCATGCGGGTGTATGGTCAACAGCGGACCCCAACAGCAATGCTGAGCCGGTCGGTTGCAGGAACCATTGGCAATACATTGATCATAACGTTGCCGGGCAGCACGGGCGGCGTTAGAGAAAGCCTGGAAGCAATTATTCCTGCTGTGTTTCATGCGAGGAAAATGTTGCTGGGGGGAGGACATTAGTTGGTTTAGAAGTTTGAAGACGTTGAATGTT
>CAXTPJ010000080.1:0-9102 GCA_964245855.1 uncultured Ferruginibacter sp.
AATGGTCAATGGTCAATGGTCAATGGTCAATGGTCAATGGTCAATGGAATATAACCTGCAAAGATCATTGATATTTAATAAACAGGTTAAATAAAATTTTTAACTACATCTTGCCAACCTGCATTTATTTCTCACCAGTAACTGGGTCAGCCACCTCTTTTAGCTTGGTGACGCCAGCGGCGGCATTCAAAAAAATGCGGAGCAATTTTTTTTGAAAAAGCTAAAAGCAGTGGCGCTCCAGTTACGCAGCCTGCCGGCTGTGGAGGCAAACCCAATAAGTTTAAAAGAACTAACTAAAAATAAGCTGCAAGAAATTTATTAAACATTACCCCCCAATATGCAACATACTCAACTCACTCCCCACAAATTTCACTGCCTGCTTCTGATCCATTGCCAACTGCAATTTACTGATTAATGTATTTTCATCATCATCGGCACCGAGCGCAATGGGGTGGTTGCTGCTCAAACAACCATACATATTGCCATTGCTGTCTAAACGCAAACGGTTGCAATCATGGCAAAAAGGTTCGCTTTCATTGGCGATGATGCCAAAGGTTTTTCCATCATTGGTCATCCAGTAATTTGCCGTTGCTGCTGTTGCTCTTACTACTTTTTCAAATTGATATTGCTGGCGGATGGTTGCCAGTATCTCCTCCTGGGAAAACAAAAATTTTGCTGATTGATCATGCAAATAACCCATCGCCATAATTTCTAAAAAACGAAGTGGGATATTTCTTTCAAAGGCAAACTTTAATAATGGTAAAACCTGGTTTTCATTAATGCCCTTCATGATGACGGAATTGATCTTGACCTGCAAACCGGCTGCAATGGCTGCATCAATACCATTTAATATCCGCTGTATATCACGTCGTTTGCTCATGAGGAAAAAAATATCTTCATCAATTGCATCCAATGAAACATTGATGGATTGTAATCCTGCAGCAGCCAATGGTTTAGCCAATCGTTCCAACAAAAAGCCGTTGGTAGTGAGTGTTATTTTTGGAATGCCCATTTGTTGAATGCCTTTGATCAGAGCAGGTAACTGGTGGTACAGCAATGGTTCGCCGCCGGTTAAGCGAATGGTATCGAGATCTAATACTGAATGCAACTGTTGAATGCTGTGCAGCAATTGTTGCGATGGCGCAATGTGTTCATGCGTATTGTTTTCTTTCACCTCGTCTTCGCCCATGGTGCAATACACACAACTCAGGTTGCACTTGCTCAGCAGGCTTACCCGCAGTGTTTTAAACTTCCTGTTGTATATGTCTTTTATCAGCGCCAATAGGAGAGTATTAAATTAACTGATGCAATGCATAAAACGATGGATAAAATATAACGCACTTTTACCAGGTTAAAACGGTGACTGCCCAAATAAGCGCCGGTTAATCCGCCGATCACTGCGGCACCAATCCAGATATAAGAAGTACTGGTGAAACTGCTGCTGTGTAATCCTGCGGCTGCCAAACCTGCTATTGAATTACACACAATAAAAAGGCTGGAAACCGCCGCTGCATCTTTGGTATTTCCCCATGCCATTAAAATAATGACCGGGCTTAAAAAGATGCCGCCACCAATGTTTAAGAAACCTGAAGCAAGCCCTATCACAGCGCCGAAAGCAAGCGCCAATGGAAGTTCCAGTTTTTTTTGTTGATCCTTTGCTTTGGGTGAATTGCTTAATAACCGTACAATGGGAAATAGTAAAGCCACGCCAAGCAATAAGTTGTATAAATGTTCGCTTGTTTTAAAACGGGAGCCTATGAAAGCTGCAGGAATGGAAGTCAATAAAAATGGCCACGTCAGGCTCCATTTAAAATATCCCGCTTTAAAAAATTGACTGAAAGAAATGCCGGCAATAATAATGTTCAACACCAGCACTACCGGTTTATAAACAGGCGGTGCAATGCTGAATAAGGTAAGTACCGCAATATAGCCACTGGCGCCGCCATGCCCGACCGAAGCATATAAAAATGCAACGGTCAATAATAAAACAGGAATGAGTATAGCTGCTGTCAAAATTTGTGGTTGAAATGTAGTGCAAATATAAGACTACATGAATTGCCTGCTATATCCCTTTATTTTCATAAAATTATTACACGGGCTGTCTGTTAGTATCACACAGCAAATGTGAGCAAATTCATAAATATATATTGATTTACATACTGCTACCTTCCAGTTAACGTTATCAGTCTTTGTAAGCCAAATACCCTTAAGAGGGTATTCAACCAAATTGCCTCCAAACTACATTTGTTTTAAATAAATACTATGTCTTCTAAAATCCGAATTTCTCTTTGTATTGCTTGTTGCGTGTTGATATGCGCTAATCTATCCGCTCAAAAATATGGCTACAGCGGCGTTAAGATCAATTATCAAAGAGGAATGAAATATCCACAGGTAATTTACGCTATCGTTGGTTCGCCGGCGTTTGATGCAGGACTTAAACCCAATGATTATATTACCGCCGTTAATGATTCTACTACCCAGGGCCTGCGCTTTGGGCAGGTGATAGATATGATTGAACGGAAACCCAATGAACAAATAAAGGTCACGTTACTTCGGGGTGATCAAAGTTTGACTGTATCGCTTACGCTGATTCCCTGGAATGACATAATGGAAAGAAAAACGGCTTATCTTTTTAATACTACCATGCAGGGGCATGAACTTCCTGAAAATACCCCTGTGTTTACCAATTATGCCATGCTGTTCAATAAAAATGATCAAACAAATTATGCGCAGGAAGCTACTTACATGACGCATGGAGTTTTTGGCAGGGTAATGTACCGGTTTACCGATTATGGTACTACCACCAGTACGTTACGCTATGTTGATGTACTGGGAAGCAACAATATACCTATCAACTTGCGCCGCAATCTTAACCGCCTCATCTTTGTTGATACACCAACTGTTGGAACGAATGGTATTTATTTTTTGGTAAAAGAAACCAACAGCAGCAATAGTTATGTGCTTCCGGTAGTAGTAAACCTGTATGGTGATATAGTTTGTTCTGCCAATTATAATGAACATCAATACAACGGAAAACATATCAGCGACATGCGCTTCCTGAGTGGTGATATACTGGCTTTGCAGGCTCATGCCAGCGATGATAAAAAGCAATCCTGGTGTACGTGGAACATGTTTACTAATACTTTCAGCGATTATAATTTTAAATCCGTTTCAACTTATACCAATGGCCATGCAATTGCCCGTACAAACAGCAACCAGATTGTTTTGATTGATGAAGAAGGAAAGATCATTAAAAAACTGGCGAAAGCAGAAAGTGATGATTACTTCAGCGAAGGCGATGTATATGGTAACTTCTTTGGCTTTAGAAAAAATAAGGCTACCCAGTTCATGGATATTAACGGGAATGAATTATTTAAGGTTGATCAGTATGTTTTTGCTTCGCACTATATCGGCTATAATATCATGAGCTTTAACTTCGGAAACTATTCTTATCCCGTATGGAAATACATTTATACCAATGGAGCAGAATACAATTATCCTGGCCTGGAAAAACTGGAGCCTTTTCAATTTGGCAGGGCAAAAATAAAAACCACTAACGGTTACGGCTATATCAATGAGGCTGGCCAGTTAGCAATACCCGATACATTTCTAAACGCCACTAATTTCAACAGGAAGTATAATTATGCAGCAGTGCAGAGAAAGACAGACATGCTATGGCTTATCATAGATAGTTCCGGAACGCCGATGGGTGATTTGGGTAGCCTGGCAGGCCTGGTAGAAATGGAAGATGACGGGCTATTTAAAATTACCCGCAATACAAAGGATAAACTTTCAACCGGTGATGGGCCTTATGCAACGTATTTTGCTGATGTATACGGTCATCATTACTATGATTTTGATAAAACAAAACCACTAGAGAAAAATCCAGATTATGCAAAATTTCAAAACGAGTTGGATGCTGCTACGGCAAGGATAAAAGCACAGCGGCAAAAGGATGAAGAGGAAAGACAACGCTATGTGCAGTCGAAAAAAGCAACCCTCAGCGATGATACCGAGATATGGGATAAACCTAAATCCTCCAATCGAACAACAAGATCATCCGGCGGTACTACATCCGTACCATGCAGTGCCTGCCATGGTTCCGGGCAAATACACCAAACCATTTACGGCGGTACCAAAGGCGCCAATGGACAACCAAGTTTTGGCTCTTACAGTTCCTGTACAGCCTGTTCGGGAAGGGGGAGTGTATCGGTGAAGTATTGATATAGGAACACGATTACGCATTGTTTTATTTAATAGCTAAACGCTTGCTATAAATTTCCTGTTTCGCTCAGTGCAACTAAACCCTAAACTCCTAACCCTAAACCTCACCTCATTTCCCCAACGCCTTCCTCACTTCCGGCGCAATCTTAGTCCCAAACAACTCAATCGATTTCATCAGCGATGTATGTGACGGCCCACCCACATCCATGTGTGCAGAAAACCGGGTAAGCCCAAACAATTCCTGCATTTGTAAAATTTTATCAACCGCTTCATTGGCATCGCCAATAATCAAAGCACCCTGTTTGCTGCGGCCAAAATCAAACTGCTGCTGCTGGTATGGCGGCCAGCCCCTGCTGCGGCCCACCCGGTCCATTTGTGCCGAATAGTAGGGATAATAATCATCAGCCGTTTGTTTACTGTCATCACCAAAAAATGCATGCATGTGTACACCCACTTGCAATTTACTCAGGTCGTGGTTATAGTGCTGGTATACTTCTCTGTAATAATCAAACAATGGTTTAAACTGTACCGGGCTGCCGCCAATAATAGCGAATATTACGGGTAAGCCAGCCTTGCCAGCCCTTACTACCGATTCAGGCGTGCCGCCTACGGCCACCCAAATGTTCAGGTGATTGTTCACCGCCCTCGGTAAAATTTCCTGGTTGGACAGTGCTGGCCTGTAATTGCCTTTCCAGGTAATTTTTTCTGTTTCATTTATTTTCACCAGCAGGTCCAGTTTCTCTTCAAACAACGCATCATAATCTGCCAGGTTAAAGCCATACAAAGGGAACGATTCAATAAAACTGCCACGGCCTGCCACCAGTTCTGCCCTGCCTTTTGAGATCAGGTCAATCGTAGCAAAACTCTGGTACAGCTTCACCGGGTCGGCAGAACTCAGCACCGATACAGCGCTGCCCAGTTTAATATTTTTGGTTACCGTAGCGGCTGCTGCCAGAATAATCTCCGGTGCCGATACGGCATAATCCGGGCGGTGGTGTTCACCAATGCCATAAAAATCCAGGCCCACTTCATCCATTAGTTTTATCTCTTCAATAATCTCCGGAAGCCGTTGTGCAGCCGGTTGAATTGTTCCTTTTTTATCGATGTGCAAATCGCCAAACATCCCTACGCCTAATTCCATAATTAATTTTTTAGGACACAAAAGTAACTGGAACAAACGCCGCAACAATTGTCATAGGTTAAGAAAATGCCGGCCTGTAAAGAATCAATTGGTACGGCAACCATACTGCTATTGTCAACAACAGCCCGGCTATTCGCTGCTACTCCGGCACAAAGCCTGCTCACAAGCCTTCACCGGGGTATCCGCTGCTATCCAGCGTAAGTATGCAGCCTCATTGTTATGTTTAAGCGGATGAAAAGCCAGTAATATTGAACATTTCATTCACAATTCTAAAAATAAATTTTAGGGTGATTGTACATCATAACATCCATCTCCAACGCAAATCATTTTGGGCAATGGCTGAATTAGCTGCTGAAAAATTTTATGCTTGTTGTTTACAGTGTAATTAAAATAAAGCACATTTTTTTCCAGTTTAAATGGTAATTCATTGTTTAAAGAAAGCGCTGCTATTTTCACAAGTTTATTTCTCCTGTCAAAAAATAAAATATTACTATGGCCATGATAAACAATGGCAGCCTGTATCCTCAAAAATTCAATCACAACAGCGTATGTAGTTTTGCCATTGACGTCTTTTACAACACCTAAAAATGTACGCTCCGAAATATCTTTGCCCACTTTTTTTGTCATCTTCTTTCCAATAATCCTGGTGCTTAATACATCAGTAAAATCCCGGATAGACTGGCCATTTACCGTTATTGTACAGAAAAATAAACTAAGTAAAAAAACTGCATTAAAGCATCTTGTTAAAAGTATGTAAGGGCAAAAGTTCTTCATCAACGTAAAATTGTAAACCATTTCATTTCATCGTATTTGCAATCCATTTCATCAATTCCTCTGCATCAATAATATTCCACGAATGTGGGTGCCGCCGCCCATCGTTCCGGATACCCGGTGTTTTCGATTGAACAAAATCGGCTTCCGTATGCCCTCTTAATTTTAACCTGCTGACGAGTTCCGATGCGTCCAGTGCATTTACCTGGTACAAACTGCGGCCACGGTTGTCCAGTTGCCAGGCTACATCTATGTCGTGGTAAGTACGGTAGGCTATGCCTGCAAGAAACCGTTCGTTTCCAATTGCAGTATCCGCACCATTAAAAGGATTGATCGCTTCCCACGCTTTTTTATTGCCGGTTGGTTCGCCGCATTTTTTATATAATACATCAATGATCATCCTCGCTTCATCCAGCCACCAGCCGGTAAAGTTTTTTTCCAATTCTCTTTTCGAAGACCGGTACAATCCTGCCAAATCGATCGGTGAGTCGCCGGTAAAAACCATGCGTGGAATTGCCGGATGGTCAGCCGGATTTTCTTTGCACAATTCTGCATACCGCAAAGCAATGGTGCCGCCGGAAGAAAATCCGCCAATCACCACTTTAGTTGCAGCAATTGTATACTCCGCCAAAGCAGCGCCAATAGCGGTATTCAGCAATTGAACAATGGATGAATCTGCATACAGCCTTCTACCGATTGGTACGGCCAGTGTAAGTATGTTGTTTTCAAACGCCGCTTCATCGATTCTTGTTTCAACAAAAAAATTATCGGCGTTGCCACCAAATCCATCCAGTAAAACCAGCAGTGTATTGGGCTGTTTTAATTTTGGTTCAATGAGGGAGTAAAATCCATACACCGAATCTTTGTTGTCAAAATATTTTTTAATTATTTTTTGTGCAGGGGTACCATTTACAAAAAGTACAGAAAGTAAAAAGAAGCAGGTAATTTTTTTCATGGCAAAATAGTATTGCTTAAAAATAGCAAATTATTCAAACTGTCGTTGCTTCAAAAGTTGAATGTTAATGATCAATCAATGCAGGGATGTAATGGTAAACCACAAGGGCTCCGGGCAAATAAGCAAATCATTTTTGCAGCAACGCCGGATTGTGGTTGTATTAATCCATCGTACTCGGATGCCTTTCCTGCGGTTGCGTTTTATCAACAGTAAAAAGCAACAGTAGTTGCAGCGAGTTTTTGCCGCTGCCATCGGTTAGTTTATTGTAATCAAACTGCCGTATAAAACCAACCTGTGCTAAAAACAGTTTGGTAAACTGGTAACCCATGCCGCCATATACCCGGTTGCGCAAAAAATAAGGTGCTGTGCTGGTAAAAAATACTTCGTCAAATGCAGTAGCATAAAGTGTTTTGGCAACTATGGTTTTGTTGTTGATAGGGATGATAGGGTTTAAACGGTAACGGAACCGGTGTAAAAATTCGCCGTTCACCCAGCGCTGCTCAATGCGGTAACGGTGTTCAATTTTAAAGCGGCCAATGTTGTTGATCAGTATCAACTGTTCCCACAACCTGAATTCCCTGGTCAATACCGGGCTTTTAAAATTTCCCGGAAAACCGTAGGTAGCATAGTCGCCGGTACCCAGCAGCACCGAACCCTTGCCCGGCAAATTGTATTGCAGGCCGGCCTTTAACTCATGGTAATAAAAATCATTGGCCACCTGCTGCGACCGGGTTTGCGTTTCCACATATATGGTCCAGTTGTTTTTCAGGTTCAGGTTCATGGCCAAAATATCCCAGCCGCCCAGTTTATTGTTTTGGGCAATACCGGTACTAACACAAAGGCTTAAAGCAAAAACAATAAAAATTCTCATACATAGCAGGTTACCGCAAAGAAACAGGTATTTGCCCTCAACCCAAAACAAACGGTTAACTTTTTCAGGCGAAAAATATTTACAGAACGTTTATAGCAATTTGCTCCAAAGCAACCGCAGCCCGGCTATTCGCTGCTACTCCGGCACTAGGCTTTCACACAAACCCTCACCGGGGTATCCACTGCTATCCGGCGCAGGTAACAAAAGTTGGTAATACTTTTTTTGGATTTATGAAGTTGCAAGAAAAGATTGCCTGCAAAAACATGTTGTCAATATTAAATTGAAAAAGATAAAACTATTGCCTTATGAATACCAATGTCTTTGTAGGAGCTTGTAAATACAAAATTGAATCTGAATCGAAACCGTAGGAATTTACTGACTGTATGGTACTGTAAAAATAAAATCCCCCACGGCGGATACAATGCTAAAGTCCATACATTTTCGCCGGGCGTAAACCTGTAATCACCGGGCTTTGAAAAATTGATGGTACATCCATTGAAAATAGTACTTCCATTAATAACACCGGTTGACCCAGTAACATCATTAAATGTTATTTTCATTGTAACATCACCCGCAGGTGGGTAAGGCGTTAAGCCCATAAAAAAATTCGGGTGCAAATAGGAGTTGGCTTTGGTTTCTGTAACGTTGGTTGTACTATCTATATACAGTACCATTTTCCAGTTGCCGGCTCAAGTGGGAACAGGTACTGCAGGCCTTGAGTTTGTTTCCTTTTTGCAGGATGCAATTAAAACAACAAAGAGTATAACAAAGGCCAGTGTTTTTTTCATAAATGTAGTGTTGGCTATTGGTGGATTGAGAATTTGCCAAACAAATTACAAATAAAAGTCCAATGGCCTTTCAACAATATTCAACCACCTTCAACAATTTTCAACCTTTTAATAGTTGCCAGTACACCCGCCACTCCACCGCTGCCGGATTGAAATGGAAAGCCCGGTGAGGGCCTGTGTGCTGGTCTTTGTGCCGGACTTGTAATGTAAAGCCGGAACGTGGTTGACAAAAGCGCACAGCCGCCGACAGCCCAAATGCCTTTAACAAAAATTTATTTTGTTTACCTGTTGGGGATATCAAAAAATAATACAACATTTATGTCGCCAAAAAAAGCACAGTATAACCGTCCTG
>CAXTPJ010000081.1:0-5292 GCA_964245855.1 uncultured Ferruginibacter sp.
ATTTCTGTTTCTGGCATTTGAAAACTCGCAATCACACATCATTTTTCAGCAGGCAGGGAATCAAACTGGTATTGTCCAATTAGGTCAGTTTGAGTTGATTTTATAATGTTGTAGTAATATGGATTAAAAAAGAATAGATTGGCAAAGTTGGTGCTGGTATCGTTACTATTAACAGAATAGTCGGGTTTTACTAAATATACACTGGCGTTTTTTAAAGGCATTTTAGTTTCCTGATCTATGACTACACCTGATATCTTCTGCCCAAATAATAAACTTGAAATCAACATAAGAATACGAATGCTGAGAATCTTGTTCATAGTGATAGATTGTATATGTGGCTTCATCTTATCATTTGAAATGAGATCATTTGCATAAGCGAACATCTTGCAGACTTCCGAAGTTTTTAAAACTTCGGAAGTCTAAGTCTTAAATCTTAAATCAAAAATCTTATCTCTACAATCTTAAACCCCTTTCGCCATTTCCTTATCCTTCCCCAGTTGATTTTTTAATTCTTCAAGGCCGTTGAATTTTTGTTCGTTTCGGAGGCGCTTTTTAATGTGGATAGTAAGCGTTTCGCCATAAATATCTTTATCAAAATCAAAAATATTTACCTCGATCATGCGGTTAACTCCTTCCACTGTTGGCCGCACACCAATGTTCATCATGCCCTTTAATTTAGCAGGCTCCCCATTCACCATTGACGATTCACCATTCACCAAAACTTCCACCGCATACACGCCATTTCCCGGGATCAGTTTCTTTTCTTCTGCCACATTCAGGTTGGCAGTAGGATAACCAATGGTGCGGCCCAATTTATTACCTTCTACTACCTTGCCACTGAAAAAGTATGGATAACCCAAATATTCATTGGCCGTATCTATATTTCCTTTCAACAATGCCTGGCGGATGATGGTTGAACTGATGGTATTGTCTTTCAACAAAAATTCCGGTATCTCTTTTACCACGTAATTGTATTGTGCAGCTTTTTCCTGCAACAAATCAAAATTTCCGCTACGGCTTTTGCCAAAGCGATGGTCGTGGCCAATGATAATAGTATGCGGATGAAAAGTTTTTACCAAAAAATCTTCAATGTATGCTTCCGCCGATTGCAGGGAAAAGGCTTCCGTAAAAGGCGTTACCACCAAATGCTGGATGCCATATTTTTCCAGCAGCGAAATTTTTTCTTCCAGCGTATTGAGCAAAAATAATTCGGTTTGCCGGGCAGCAATTACCTGCCGTGGATGCGGATGAAAAGTAATGATTACCGTTTCGCCGTTTATTTGCTTTGCCTCGTTCAGCATCAGTTGTAAAATCTGCTGGTGGCCGGTATGCACGCCGTCAAAAGTGCCGATGGTAACCACCGCATTTTTAAAATCGGGCAATGTATTGATATCGTAATGTACTGTCATATAAAGTGGTGCAAAACTAATTGATAATTTATTAATGGATAATTGATAATTGAAATTAGTTTTGCCGCACAATTTACAATATGAGCCTTTACAACAAACGGGGAGTTTCTGCCCAAAAAGAAGAAGTACATGCCGCCGTTCAACACCTCGACCAGGGTTTGTATGCGAATGCTTTCTGCAAAATTTATCCTGATTATTTGGGCGGCGATGATGATTTTGTAAATGTGATGCATGCCGATGGCGCAGGTACCAAAAGTATTCTGGCTTATTTGTATTGGAAAGAAACCGGTGATATCAGCGTATGGAAAGGGATTGCACAGGATGCGATTGTAATGAACCTGGATGATTTATTATGCGTTGGCATCACCGATAATATTGTTTTTAATTCTACCATTGACCGTAACAAACATTTAATTCCAGGGGAAGTATTGTCGCAAATTATTAATGGCTCGCAGGAATTGTTTGATAACTTAAAACAATTCGGGGTAAACATTCACTACCTGGGAGGCGAAACAGCGGATGTAGGCGATGTGGTAAGAACCATAGCAGTAAATGGAACAATGGCTTGCCGCTGGCCGAAAGATAAACTGGTTACCAACGATAAAATTCAGCCAGGCGATGTAATTGTTGGACTGGCAAGTTTTGGAAAAGCCAGCTATGAAACCGCCTACAACAGCGGTTTGGGTAGCAATGGCCTTACCAGTGCAAGGCACGATGTGTTGGGGAAATTTTATGCAGACAATTACAGCGAAAGCTTTGATAACCATCTGCCCAATGAAGTGGTATATATTGGCAAAAACAAACTGACGGATATTATCGCCATTGGTGAAACGAATTACAAAATAGGGCAGTTGATCTTAAGTCCGACCCGGACCTATGCACCGGTGCTGAAGCAACTGCTGGATAATCATTTTGAGAAAATCCATGGATTGATCCATTGCAGCGGTGGCGGACAAACCAAGTGCTTAAAATATTTACCGGGCAATTTTAAAATTATAAAAGATAACCTGTTTGCAACGCCGCCGGTGTTTGAACTGATAAAAGAAAATAGCTGCAGCAACTGGCGGGAAATGTATGAAGTATTTAATATGGGTTGCCGCCTGGAAATTTATTGCAGCGAAGCCGATGCACAAGTAATGATTGATGCGGCGAAAGGGTTTAACATTGATGCGCAGGTGATTGGCAGGGTAGAAGCAAATGATAAGAAGGAGTTGCTGATAAAATTAGCAGATGAGGGAATTACTTATTCAGCATAATCCAATAAATATAGTTGGATTAAATACTTTGCTCTAATGTTGAATGGATACCATAGCTCATAATCCGACTGACGAATATTCGATCTTCACTACAGTTTTTAAATTCATTGTTTTCACCTCTGCCGCCGGTGAGGCAGCGTAACCGGAACGCCACTGCTTTGGCCGCTTTCAAAAAATTTGCTCCGCATTTTTTGAATCCCGCCTTCGGCTTAACCGCAGCCAAAAAGCTGGCTAACCCGGTTACTGATTTAATTACAAGCAATCGGCGCAGGCTGTTTGTTTACTGTTCTGAGCCTGTTATAACTGTGAGTGATATAAAAATTCCAATCCCTTTTATTCAAGGCTGTAACCACATTTTTTCTGGGAAAAGTGTCAGTAATTTTATACAAAGCTGTATTCAAGTGATTAAAAAAAACAGCAATACTTTAATCAATACGCCGGATTGAAGCGGATACCACGGTGAGGCCCCACCCGGCCTCCCCCAAAGGTGAGGTGGAAGAAGCTTAGCTTGTGCCGTAGTAGCAGCGTAAAGCCGGGTTGCTGTTGGAAAAAGGGCTGCACTATAACCGTACAAAATTTACAATAATAGTGCAGCTTTAAATATTACTTCTCTGCTTCTGTTGAACTGTGTTTTGGCACATCGAACAACAGTGATGTAATGATGGGGATGAAGAAGATGGCTACGGTTAAAATGGAGATGCCAATGTCTGCCTGGTGGCTTCCCAAAAATTTGCTGAAACTGCTTTCGGGGTAGAAGTGTTCGTACAGAGAGAGCAGCAATTTTAAACCTAAAATGCCGATGACAACAAAGGCGGCGGTTTCTAAAAAGCTGTAACGCTCCATTAATTTTACAAACCACTGCGCTATAAAACGCATGGCCAAAATGCCGATGAATACGCCGATGCACACCAAAATAATATTGGGCGTAAAGGCTACGGCTGCAAAAACGTTGTCGATTGAAAAGGCCATGTCCATTAATTCGACCAGGCAAACGGTTGCCCAAAAAGTACCCAGCGAACCCACGGTTGCTTTATATAGCCAATTGCTTTTTTTATCGATGGTATCGTCTTCTTCGCCTTCGGTTTGTTTACCTTTCCACCAGTCGTACACCAGGTACAGCAGGTATAAGCCACCAATGGGTTTAAGCCACCATATTTTAATGAGCGCTGCAGCAAAGATCATGGCGAGGCCACGAAAGATGTAGGCGCCCCAGATGCCGTACTTCAATGCTTTGTTGCGCTGCTCGGGTTTAAGGTCCATCACCATGGTGGCCAACACCGCAGCGTTATCAACCGATAACAAACTTTCAATAATGATCAAATTGCCAATGATGGCCAGTGAAGTGCCGGGGTGAGCAATTACATCCTGCCAAAGTTCCACTACATGCTGCCATAAATCCATACGGTTGTTATTTTTAAAGGTTGATTAATTTGTTCTGGTATTCCGTTGATTTTTTTAAATAGTACATGAGCGTGATAACGGAAAAAACGCAGATGCCCAACCCGACAAGGCTCCAGCCAAACACATCGTACAATCCATGCAGTATTGCCGGTATCGAGATTGCCAAAACTACCATCCCTTTTCTATATTTCGGGTATAAATAAGAAAAAGATAAAAAATAGGCGGCAATGCCGCACCAGATGGCATGTAGAAATGGTAGCGAAGTCAGCCTTGCAATGTTCATAAAAAAAGCCTCGCTGTATTGGAGTTTGGCATTTACGGTAGTTTGGTATTCTACGCCTTCCAGCACGCCAAACCCAACGCCAGACAGCAATCCATAATACACCAGCGTTTGCGGATACAGCGGTTGGTTGCATTTTTTGAGGATGAATAATAACGGCAGCGCTTTAATGATTTCTTCAGTTACGCCTACACCAAACACATAGCCAATGATGCGTGAAAAAATATTGTGCGCCTCCGTCATGCCATATAAAATATTCAACGGAGGGAAGCGCTGCAGGTTTACCAATATCAATGCCGTAACCTGTGTAAGAAAAAATACCACGATGCCTTTCTTTACTTCCACCTGGCTGGTGCGAAAAAGATAATAGAAAAAGATGGCCCAGATCAGTGAAAAATACAGTGCAATCGCATAAAAAGTGAGGTAGTTGAAAAAGGTAAACCGGATTAAAATGGCTGGCGCCAAACCAATCACTGATAAATACAACAGGCGTTTATCATTGGTAAAATCTTTTTTAATAAAGCTCAGGTCAGGGTAAATCAATTCCTTCCCGATCTTTTTTATCTGGTGTCCAATGCTACCTTCGTTTTGAATGTTGGGCTTTACATTATTGCGGTTTAAAAAGTAATCTACCGTGTGTTTTGTAACGTCATGTTCCAGGCTGGCCTGGTCTTTCAACAAAATTTTTCCTTCTTCCACATACTTCAGCAAACCCTGCAAAGGGTAGGGGCCAAACTGTTGATTGTTGCGATAGATGTAAAACATAGCAGTTTATTATTAAAAGGCCTTATCCCTTTTCCCACGGAGAAGCGACGATCGGTTGCCTTTTCAGTGGACGTTTATTTTTCATTTGTACAGTATTCTTAATAGGAATATTCCAGCACTTGGCTGCCTCATCCCTCTTATCCCTTCTCTCTAAAGGAGAAGGGACGATACGTCGTCTTTT
>CAXTPJ010000081.1:5392-9017 GCA_964245855.1 uncultured Ferruginibacter sp.
AATATTCCAGCACTTGCTATTTATAAAACACTTCTGAATTGCAAACTCTTGCCCTGAACCCCTCCTTGGGAGGGGTTTGGGGAGGCGACCTCATCCCTCTTATCCCTTCTCTCTAAAGGAGAAGGGACGATACGTCGTCTTTTCGGTGGACGTTTATCTTGCATTTGTTGAGTATTCTTTAATAGGAATATTCCAGCACTTGCTATTTATAAAACACTTCTGAATTGCAAACTCTTGCCCTAAGCCCCTCCTTGGGAGGGGTTTGGGGAGGCGATCGTTACCAACACCAACCTCCCTTCATCTTCCTTGGATAACAATATCTTCTTTCCATCTGTTAATTCCACCATTTCATTAATGCCGATGTCTTTTCCCTCTGTAACATCTTTTAAGCCGGTTAGTTTTTGGTTCACCAACACCCATTTATTGTTGTAAAAAGTAAAGTAACCAACCGGTACTTTTTGATCGGCTGTCAGGCGTTCATTACGGGTGATGTTGCGGTTGACATGCCATTGAAAAAGATACTGGTTGTGGTACACCATCAACCGGTGGTTTTCCGGTTTCCATACTGATGGCTTGAATTGGAAGTACAGATCCAGTATTGGCAGGCTGCCCTGGTGTTTGGTACCGCAGAACGGGCATTTCGGACTGTTGGTATTGTCAAACACATACCATTTTTGCTCACAATTCGGGTTGTTGCAGGGTTGTATCAGGTCGGTGGTTTTTAGTAATGCGGTTTCCCATTCCTGTGCAGTAGGTCTGTGATTAGGATTATGCAAGCCATCTATAAAAGCTTTATCAAAAAGAATTTTTAAATAAGGTCCAGCTACAGTGTAAGGGATTTTTGTCACATCAGACCAATACTGATCCCATTTGGAAATTTGACCAAGTTTGGGTCGATTAGATTTATCAGTAGGATGTTCAATGAATAATGCCTTTTCACCCATACTTAGAAGATCGTCTTTTTCTGTATCCAAATCATGTACTTTACCACCTTTTAATGGGTGTCGATGTAACAAAAACATGTAAACTAAACATGCAAAAGCGTGCAAATCTGTAAGACGATTGGGTAATTTTCTATTAGGATCGTTTTTATTAAGATGTTTAGTTGCCAAGACTTCTGGAGCAATAAAATCTGCTGTGCCAATAACTTCCGCAGGCCAAATTCCTGGTACAACCAAACTATCTAAATCTATTATAACTGCACTCTTTGTTACTGGGTCAACTAATACATTATTATAGGATAAATCAGAATGAGATAGTCCCATTTGATGCAATTTTTTCACGCCACGTGAAATATTTACACAAACTTGAAAATAACTTAACCAATTTCCTAATTCACTTTGATCTAAACTTAAAGGAAAATTCTTATTTCTAAATTTAGCACCAGCAAACCATTTTCCATTTTTTTCCTCGCCTTTAATTAAATCTTGATTTGTATAACCTTTTTTAAAAAAATAATTAGGCTTATATATGGGAACAATTACTCCAACGTTCCCATTTATTTCTACAACATCTGTTGGCCATCTAAAAATTTCTTCCAAATAATAATTCCCTCCGTCAGAATTATTAATTCTGGTTAAATGATCTGTGGTGATCTTTTTCAACCTTTCCTTCTGGTTAAAATCCTGCTTCTCTTTAAAGACCGCTACCACATATTTTCTATCCGGGCTGAAATAGACATTCTTGGCTGTACCGCTTTTGGGCTCACCATCATCTACATATTGATAAACCGTTCCGCTGATAATTGATTTTACTGTTATTATTGCCATGCGATAAATTAAAAGATAATTGCTAAGGTGCGGTCATCGTGGTTGCCGGGGCTCCAAAAGTCCATCCAGGCCGACAGTTGACCGGCTATTGCGGTGTTGTCAGCATTAAATTCCACGGTAATTTTTTCTTCATTGTTGCCGCCGAGGTCTGCTAAAAATTTCTTCCATTCGTCTATCTTTTCCAGGTTGGCTTCCACCACAAATTTGGGATCGTAGATGCCATCGGTCATCAGCATCAAATAGGAGAAATCATCCACCAGTTTAAAGCCAAACCTGCTGCTGAATTTATCGCTGCTGAAAATTTCCGACATGGTAATAAACCGGGTGCCGCCGCCATAATCGCCTACATCCAGCCAGTTCATCAATTTAATTTCTGTCAAATCTTTATTCAATAAACCAATCGGGCAATCACCCACGCCAAACGTCAGGATCGCATAACCAAAATCATATTTTTTGTACAGTGCAAAAATCAATGTGCTGTGAAATTCCTTCAATGGCCGTTCTATCCTGTTGGCAAATTCTTCCAGCGCCATGTGTGCTGATAAGGCTGCTTTTGATAAATTGTTGTAAACAAAATGACTGATCTGTTTAACTGTTTCTTCCGTTGGCGCAGTATGATGTGCCAATAAAGTATCATCAAAAGTTTGTAAAGAAGCAGCCGTAAAAGTATTGGTAAAAAATTCCAGCACCGTTTCGCAGGCAAGCCTGGAACCTTCTCTCGACAAGGCTGCACTGCCGGCGCCATCTGCCACAGCTACAATGCTCCAGCCACAATTGTCTAAGTACTTGAATGCATAATCATCATCCCTGAACGAACCCATATTGGCATGACTGCGTCCTCTTTTAGAAGCCGCCACAATGTGCTTGCTGCCCAACGCTGCAAAATCAGCCGCTTCATCCGGCTTCCAGTAATTGTCTTCCAGTTGTGTGCTGGGAATATTTTTCCAGAGCGATTTTGGGTCTGCGTTGATTACCAGGTTAATTGGCTTTGTGTGCAGCTCAGCATCTTCTGCTTCGCCTTCGATCCTGAATTGAAAATTGATTTTAAAATCTCCGCTTACAACAGGCGTGCCTTTGATCGTTTCCAATTCATTGTCGTACGCAAGGCCATATTCCGTTAAGTCCTGAAATTCAGTCAACACAATATCATTCATGCCTGCTTTCAGCAAATCAATTTTTGCTTCATAAGGCTTATTCACCGTGGCATTGGGAATAATGATTGGCGTATCCATGATCTCAATTATCCTCGCCCTTATTTTCCAGTTCTCCATAATTTTTTGTTGTATTTCCCGGATCGTTTTCACGCCCTGGATATGTTGTTCTTCCAACGCAAATGTTTCAAACAAGGCCCGCTTTTTTCCCGTGAGGGAAAACTGGTGTTTTAATAACAGCGTTTCTAAATATTTTGTTGTTTCGTTCATGTTGGTGCATTATCCCTGTGTCCTGTTTACATCGAACCCTTCTCCGCCGAATCCATATTTACCCTGGCTGCCGCACCATGGACAGGTACTCAATTCTTCGTGGCCAATGCAATGAATTTTCTGGCACTGGCAAACGGCCAACCCAAACTGGTTACCGCAACAGGGACAAGTAGGCGCACCTATTAACTCGTCGCTGCTAACTTTTGAGTTAAAGCCTGTTTCATCACTTAATTCATAATACGTGTCGTTCACCGGAAAACCGCCTACCAGCCGGTACGACAATGTTTGAAGGTTTAAACCGCCCAGGTCAGAAGGGGTGGTTACTTTCCGGTATTTGATCAGGTAAGGCCGTTTGGTATTCTGGCATTTTGCGGCCAGCACCACATGATTGGTATCAACAAAATATTTTGGCGCCGGATGTTTGGTAAGGTCAAT
>CAXTPJ010000082.1:0-8896 GCA_964245855.1 uncultured Ferruginibacter sp.
AGCAGTTTGGTAACAGCCATTGCAGCAAATGTTTCCGGAAGTGATAAAATAAAAACATTCAGCATTGCCATTGATGACGGCAAATACAATGAAGCAAAGTTTGCACAGCAGGTTGCTGCTCATTTAAAAACAGGCCATCATGAATTTAAAGTAAAGGAAAAGGAAGCGTTAGAGTTGGTTGATACGTTGATCCCGGCGTATGATGAACCCTTTGCAGATTCTTCCGCTTTTCCTACCATGATGGTGAGCAGGCTGGCAAGAAAGCATGTAACCGTTGCCCTAAGCGGCGATGGCGGCGATGAATTGTTTCATGGCTATGGAATGTATGAATGGGCAAAGCGATTAGCGAATCCATTAACGCCCCTGATAAAAACTCCATTGTATGCTGTATCCAAATTGATGGGCAGTAGATACCAGCGGGCAGGTAACCTTTACGGCTACCCCAGCAATGAAAATATTACCACGCATATTTTTTCGCAGGAACAATATTATTTTAAAGAACAGGAATTGCAATTACTCTTAACAGATAATTCGTTCAACTTTTCTGCCATCAATCAACAACCAATTGTATCAAGAAAACTATCTGCAGCAGAGCGGCAATCTTTCTGGGATTTTAATCATTACCTGAAAGATGATTTGCTGGTAAAAGTTGACAGGGCAAGCATGCAGTACAGTTTGGAAAGCAGGGTGCCCTTGCTTGACTACCGGTTGGTTGAATTTGCCTATAACATAGATCCGGCGTTGAAGATGAAAGATGGCAGCATGAAATATTTGCTGAAAGAAGTGTTGTATGATTATGTACCCAAACAAATTTTTAACCGGCCCAAATGGGGTTTTAGTATTCCTTTGGTAACATGGTTAAAGACTGACCTCCGGTATTTGCTGGATAAATATACTTCTCCTGAAATCATCCATAAATACAACGTAGTGAATTTTGATGTGGTAAAAAATATCAAAGAAAAATATTTAAAAGGAACCGACTATTTATTCAACCGTCTTTGGTTGATCATTGTATTGCATTGGTGGCTGGAAGAAAACAATGCCTGATCTCATGCAAAAAAAAATCCTCTTCATATCATACGATGGCATGACCGATCCGCTTGGCCAAAGCCAGGTGATTCCCTATTTGCAGGGATTGAGCAAACAAGGTTTCCGGTTTTTTTTATTGAGCTGTGAAAAAGAAGCTGCTTTTATGCAGAATGAAATGGCTGTAAAAAAAATGCTGGAAGGATACAATATTGAATGGATACCGATTGCTTACACCAAAAAGCCACCCGTTTTATCTACGCTTAAAGACATCATTAACCTTAAGAAGAAAGCCAAACAAATTCATCAGCAAAATGGCATCGACATGGTGCATACCAGGCCAGGCATACCGGCGCTGGTTGGTTTGTGGATGAAGAAAACCATGGGTATAAAATTCCTGCATGATATCAGGGAGTTTTATGCAGACAGCCGTGTAGATGGAGGAATATGGAATATCCACAATCCTTTGTTTAAAAGCATTTATAAATATTTTAAAAAGAAAGAAGCAGCGCAAGTTGTATTGAGCGATGGCATGGTTTGCCTTACTTATGCAGCAGAAAAAATAATCCGGCAACTACCGGAGTACAAAAAATCGGTGCCGCTGAAAGTAATCCCTTGTAGTGTTGACCTGAATTTATTTAATGCTTCATCAATAAGTGATGATAAAAAAAAAGCATTGCAGCAAGAGCTGCACATAGCTGACACTGATTTAGTCATTAGTTATCTTGGCTCCATTGGCGGTTGGTACATGACGAATGAAATGTTGCGTTTTTGCAAGCAATTGCTGGATAAAAAAACACAGGCAAAATTTTTATTCATCTCTCCACATCAACATGAAATAATAATACAACAGGCTGCAACATTTGGTATACCGGCCAACAGGATCATCGTAAAACATGGCAGGCGAAATGAAGTGCCTGCTCTGTTATCATTAAGTCATTTTTCTTTATTCTTTATCAAACCATGTTTTTCAAAACTATCCTCTTCGCCAACCAAGCATGGAGAAATTATGGCGATGGGTATTCCGGTAATTACCAATGCCGGCGTAGGCGATGTAAAAGAAATTGTGGAGCGGTACAAAGGTGGTTATGTGCTGGATGATTTTAGTGACAGCAGTTTTAATACAGTGATTGATAAGATGACTGACGACAAAAATTTTGATGCTGGAACAATCCGTGCCGGCGCTATCGATTTTTATTCTTTGGAGAAAGCAGTCAATTTGTATGATGAACTTTATCGGGCGATTTTTAATGGGAATGGTAATGCAGCGGATTGATGTGGATGGAAACGGATTTTTTGATGGAAACGCAGATGCAACGGATTGGTCCGGAGGAAACGGATTTTGTTTTGACTATTGACTAATAAAGTCATTTGTATTTATTAATCATCACTGTTTAAATCATTGTAGTCATTTAGTTGTTGCTGGATGTGATCAAACGAACAGCGGGCTTTAAATTCGAACCATTGTTTTTCTACAATTGGGTAATCTCTTATTAAGTCATTAAACTGCTGAAAAGGCTTTTTTAAACGAAGGGCTTGCAGAAAAGCGTTTTGGGTTTTTGCATCAGCAATAGTTTCTACGAACGATTCCATTAATTCAAACGATTCACTGGACGACATTTCTTCAAAAGCAATGTATTCATTTGGTGCAGCTTCAATTTCGTCAATAATATCAACCCAAAGTTCATTATCAAAACTTTCGCCCATTTCCAATTCATCGGGGTAACTTTTTACTTCAGCAGTTTTAATGTTGTAAAAAGCCTTCATTCCCATGTTTATTTCCTGGGCTATGTCATTGATTTTTTCGGGTGAGATAATTATTGGCATACATTCAATTTTATTTTTATTAAAAAAAGTTTTACTTCTTCAACCGCTCCGGGTTCTTCTTTAAAAAATCTTCCCAGCCACTGGATTTGCTGCTGCCGGATAAAATAGTTGCCTTGCCCTGGAAATGATGACAGACTGCAACCGCCAGCGCATCTGATGCATCAAAATATTTAGGATCTTCTTTAAAACTCAATATCGTTTGCAGCATTTTTAATACCTGCTCTTTACTGGCGTTACCATTGCCGGTTACTGATTGCTTAATGGTTTTAGGGGAATATTCTGTTACGTCTAACCCATGGCGCATGGCCGCCGCTATCGCCACACCCTGCGCCCTGCCCAGTTTTAGCATACTCTGTACATTCTTTCCAAAAAAAGGCGCTTCAATGGCGAATACGGCTGGTTTGTATTTAATGATGAGGCCGCTTACCGTATTGTAAATAAGCTGCAGTTTTTTGTATGGATCATCCACTTTACCCGGCTTTAATACATCCAGTTCTACCAGCCGTAAATTGGCGCCGGTAACTTCAATTAAGCCATAGCCCATTACAACTGTACCGGGGTCGATGCCTAAGATGATGGTAGGTTTTTGTTGCAAAATCTGCTGCGCTTGTTTGAATGTGTAATGGGCACCAATTTTTAAAGTATCATTGTAACAGAAAATGTATCTTTCAAAGCCAGGTTACTTAGGTGCAATGTTTGATGCGCAAAGCTGAAAAAGTACAAGTGAGATCAATTTTTTTCTTTTCACCGGAAAGAAAAAATTGACAGAACAAGTTCACAACGATGACGAGTAAAGATCAAATGTCCGTTCAAAAATAATCAAAACAGATTTGAGTAAACAAATCAAAATACTGATCAACTATTTTTTAGGTCCGGCCCTGTTTTTATTGCTGTCGTGGAGTTTGTATGTGCAGGTAAATAACCAGCCTGACCTTGCTGAACGCTGGCAGCAGATTAAAGAAAGCTGGCACAGCAGCCTGGTTTGGGTGGTAATAATATTGCTTATTGTAAACTGGGGAATGGAAGCCGGGAAATGGCAGGTGCTGGTGCAGCATGTACAACCGATCTCGTTTTTAAATTCGTTTAAATCGGTACTGGCCGGCTGCAGCATTACGATGCTGACACCCAATCGCATTGGTGAATATGGCGGAAGGATTTTATATGTGGAAGAAGAGAACAGGATAAAAGCCATTTCACTAACATTGGTTGGCAGCATCAGCCAGTTGCTGGTCACTATGCTGATGGGTTGTTTCGGGCTGATTTTTTTAAGCTTTTTTTCACAAAGCAACGGCGCATCTTTACCCGTTTTACCGGAGTTTTGGGGCAATGTGCTGATCTACCTGTGTGTAACAATCACTGTTATATTAACGTTGTTTTATTTGCGTTTAGGCTGGCTCGTTAGGATGATGGAAAAAGTGCCGCCGTTGCAAAAGGTGGTGAAACACATAAGGGTGCTGGATGAGTTCAACAATATTCAACTGGTGCGTATCCTGTCGCTGTCTTTTATCCGCTACCTGGTATTTGTTTTGCAATATGTGCTGCTGCTGAAAGTAATGCAGGTTAACATTTCTTTTGGAACCTGTTTTTGGCTCATCACCGTATTTTACTTGGTATTGGCTGTTGCACCTACCATCGGTTTTGTAGAATTGCCCATCAGGGTAACCGCCTGTTGGGCTTTGCTGAAATTTTATACTACCAATGAATTGGGTGTTGGGGCAGCAGCACTGGGCATCTGGATCATCAATTTGGTAGTGCCGGCCATTGTGGGCAGCATATTAATCTTAGGCGTTAAAATAGTAAAAGATAAAAATGAATAAACTTTTAAAAGCATTGGTGTTGTTAACCGTACTATCGGCCTTTTCACCAACGCAGACCGGCGATGATTTTTGTGGCTTAAAGAACAGGGCTTTCATCGCCGGCGAATCAGTTACCATGAGGGTTTTTTACAGCGCTGCCGGTGTGTATATTGCAGCAGGAGAAGCAACTTTTACCAACACACTGGAACGCTACAATGGCAAAGCGGCTTACCATTGCGTGGGTGACGGAAAATCGTATCCTTTTTTTGATAACTTTTTTAAAGTGCGTGACCGGTATGAAACATACATAGATACCACCACCATGTTGCCCATGAAATTCATTCGCAATGTAGATGAAGGTGGGTACAAGATTTATAACAATGTAACGTTTAACCATACCGCCAACACAGCCGTTACCACCAATGGTGTTTTTAAAACTACCAACTGCATACAGGATGTGGTGAGCGCCATTTACTATGCCCGCAACATTGAATTTGAAAAATACAAAGTAGGCGAGAAGATACCGTTTGATATGTTTTTAGACGATGAAGTATATCATTTGTACCTGCGTTATTTAGGTAAGGAAAAAGTGAAGACAAAATATGGCCGGTTCAATGCCATCAAGTTTAAACCATTGCTGATAAAAGGCACCATTTTCCAGGGAGGAGAAAAAATGACCGCCTGGATAAGTGATGACCCTAATCATTTGTTGTTAAGGGTAGAAAGCCCGATCAGCGTGGGTTCTATTAAAGTTGATATGTTTGGGTACAAGAATTTGCGCTACCCGCTTACTTCTTTGATCAGCGTTCGGTAATGCTGATATTCCGTTTCAAAAGAATAGCTTTGCAGAAGAATTTTGAACCATGGTTTGTCCCCCGTTAAAAATTACTTTTCTTGGCACCGGCACCAGTACCGGCGTGCCGATGATTGCCTGCGATTGTGAAGTTTGTACTTCCACTGATCCAAAAGACAAGCGGCTCCGCAGCAGCATTTTGGTGCAGAGCAGCACTACCACTTTTGTGGTAGATACCACACCGGATTTTCGTTACCAGATGTTGCGGGAGAATGTAAAAAAATTAGATGCAGTGTTATTTACGCACCCGCACAAAGATCATATTGCCGGTTTGGATGATGTAAAAGCTTTCAGTTTTTTTTCCGGCAAAGCGATGGAAGTATATGCCAACCTGCTAACAGAAGAAGCGCTGAAAAGAGAATTCATTTATGTGTTTGCCGATAAAAAATATCCCGGCATTCCGGAGATCAATTTGAATACGATCGACCTTACACCATTCAATATTGGCGACATTCCGGTGATACCCATTTTGGTATGGCATTTAAAAATGCCGGTGCTGGCTTACCGCTTTGGCGACTTCACTTACATCACCGATGCCAACAACATCGATGCGGTGGAAAAAGAAAAAATCAAAGGCAGCAAGGTAATGGTAGTAAATGCACTTCGCCACAAGCAGCACCTCTCCCATTATTCATTACCCGAAGCAATTGACCTGGTGCATGAATTGCAGGTTCCCAAAGCATATTTTACACACATCAGCCACCAGCTTGGTTTGTACGACCAAATTTGTCATGAGTTGCCCACAGGTATTCAACTTTCGTATGATGGGCTGCAGCTTTTAATGGATTGACATTTTCCCTATTTCTACCTTATTATTTTGTTACCGGCATTGAGTTTTCATGGCGGCATCGTTGTGTCACTCACTTGTACTTTGGGTTTTTCATGGCATCTTTGGAAACTATTTTCAATCAGTTTTTCATCAACCGCCGGCGGGGCTGTAAGCCACCGCCGGGGTTGGCAAACAACTTCTCTTTCACTGGATTGAATGCTAACTAAAAGCTGCTAAATTCCGTCAGCGGTTGAAAACCTTGACGGCGGTTGGGTTATAGACGTGATATTCTAATTTAGGTTTCTTTAATTCGGGAATATTTGAAGAAATTCTTTTCTAAACCAGCCTTTCATCAACCGCCGGCGGGGCTGTAAGCCACCGCCGTGGTTGGTTAACAGTTAAATAATAGCTGTTTGTAAAAACTGTCAAACCCCGTCAGCGGTTGAAAACCCTAACGGCAGTTGGGTTAATAGATGTTTCATTTCATTGAATATCCTTTCATAACAATTTCAGCATCGGTAAGAAAAAAAGCAACCTCTCCCGATGGTTTTCTCTTTCACCCCATGAACTGTCCATATAGTTTTGATAATTCAAAATAATCGTATGTCGAAAAAAATCATCTCCGAATACTTCAGCTTTACAAAAAAAGAACGCACCGGTACATTGGTATTGTTAGCCATTATCGCCTTACTGCTACTTTCACCATTCCTGTTTCCCTTCTTTATAAAAAAGAAAACTTACAACGAAGAAGCGTTTAAAAAAGAAATAGCTGCCATAAAAGAAAAGCAACCAGATACAACCACAAAAAGGCAATGGAAAAGCGATGAGGAGGAGCAACCAGCTTATTACCAGTCTGCCGAAAAAAACTATTCTTCCAGGCAAAACTGGAAAGGAGTATTATTCTATTTTGATCCCAACACAATGGATGAAAATGGCTGGAGAAAATTAGGCATCCGGGATAAAACCATTGCTACCATCAAAAATTATTTATCCAAAGGCGGCAGGTTTTACAAGCCGGAAGACATTGAAAAAATATGGGGATTCAGCAATGAGGAAAAACAACGGTTGGTACCTTTTGTAAAAATTGAAAAGGCTGAAGGATATGCCCATAATTATCCAATAAAAGAAACAGTTAAACCTATCTATGAAAAGAAAGTGTACACGCCAATTACAATAGATATCAATACTGCTGATTCAACCGCACTGGTCGCTTTGCCCGGCATTGGCAGTAAACTGTCACAACGCATCATTGCTTTTCGGGATAAGTTAGGCGGTTTTCGAAACGTAGAACAAGTGGGCGAAACCTTTGGCCTGCAGGATTCGGTTTTTCAAAAAATAAAACCACGACTGATGTTGAGCAGCGCTGCTATCAGGCAAATCAATATCAATACCGCATCGTTGGACGAGTTGAAGTCACACCCTTACATCCGCTATGCCGTTGCCAATGCCATCATACAATACCGGAGCCAGCATGGTAATTTTTCTTCTGTGACAGACCTTAAAAAGATCATGACTATTACGGATGAAATATTAGCTAAAGCAGCACCTTACCTGAAAGCAGGCTAATCAAGAAACTAACGGTTGTTAGTTTTCCAAAATACCTTATTTTGCAGGTATAATATTTACAACCGTATGAATTTTCAGACAAGCGAACTAACCGAACAGGTAGCGCAAACCGCCCGTGATTTTGCCAATCAATACATCAGGCCAAACTTAATGGAATGGGATGAATCGCAGGAATTTCCGTTGCATATTTTTAAGGAACTGGGCAAACTGGGAATGATGGGCGTACTGGTGCCTGAAAATTACGGCGGTACCGGTTTAAGTTATTTTGAATACAGTGTTATTATACAGGAAATCGCTAAAGTCTGCGGTTCTATTGGTTTATCGGTGGCAGCACATAACTCGCTTTGTACCGGACACATCCTTGCTTTTGGCAATGAAGCACAAAAGCAGCAATATTTGCCCAAACTGTCCACCTGTGAATTGTTAGGTGCCTGGGGTTTAACAGAACCCAATACCGGCAGCGATGCCGGCAACATGAAAACGACTGCTGTAAAAGATGGCGACCACTGGATCATAAATGGAACTAAAAGCTGGATCACCCACGGCAAAAGTGGCGATGTGGCAGTGGTGATTTGCAGGACCGGCGAGCCGAGGGCAAAAGACAATTCTACTGCTTTTATTGTAGAGCGTGGCACGGCAGGATTCAGCGCCGGCAAAAAAGAAAATAAACTCGGCATGCGGGCAAGCGAAACAGCAGAGATGGTATTTGACAATTGCCGCATACCAGACAGTAATCGCCTGGGTGAAGTGGGCGCCGGTTTTAAACAATCTATGAAAGTACTCGATGGTGGCCGCATTTCCATTGCAGCATTGAGTTTAGGCATTGCCAAAGGTGCCTATGAAGCATCGGTTCAATATGCAAAAGAACGCCACCAGTTCGATCAGCCGATTGGTAATTTCCAGGGCATTAGTTTTAAACTGGCAGATATGGCAACAGAAATTGCTGCCGCAGAATTACTGATCAACCAGGCCTGCGATTTAAAAATTAAGGGTTTGCCAATGACCAAAGAAGCGGCCATGGCAAAATATTATGCCAGCGAAGTAGCTGTAAAAGTGAGC
>CAXTPJ010000083.1:0-8879 GCA_964245855.1 uncultured Ferruginibacter sp.
AAGTAGATGACAACGTTCGGTTGGTGCCGCCATCATAATCCATATCATTGTGGCCCATGTTAAAATATACCATGCGGTAGTTTTTATTGGTCCAAGCAACCGGGTAATAACCGCTGTGCCAAATCTCAAAAGGCTTAGGGCCATTGCCCAACGGAAAACTACTGCTGTCGATGGAAAGTAAAATTTTGATATCCTTATTCCTGCTAAGGTCATTCTCCCAGCGGTACCATTCATTGGGTGCTGTTGCAAAAGTGTCGGGCAATCCTTTTGTTGCAGGGTGTGTTTTACTTTCTACTTTTAAAACAGCGCTGGTGGGATGCCAGGTATTGCTTCCATATTCACCAGAGCCAAGAAACTGGTTGTGGTACCAATCCCAGTTTTGTGGAAAATCAGAATTATTCAAAGCAAACGCTGCAAAATGAAAACCCATCCAGGCGCCACCTTTTTTCATGTACTTTTCAAAGGCCTGCCGCTGTGGCAAGGAATCAGGGCGGGTATCTAAAAAAATCACAACATTATATTGTGCAAGAAAAGTTGCGTTGAGGTTATTCCAGTTATTGGTTGAATCATATTGAAAATGATGCGCTGCCCCCATCCTGGTAAACCATTGATTGGCTTCCTGCACAAAGCTGCTGTGCGCCAGGTCATTCTTACCGGTGTAAAAACCAATCACTTTAAAATGATTGCTTTTTTGGCAAACTACCGCACTGGCATACACGAAAAAAATCAGCAGGAGTATTATCTTTTTCATTAGCATCGTTGTTATGCAAACCAATATTTAAAACGTAAATATACATTCAATGAATAATGGTTTAGCAAGCGCTGTTTTCTCTGCATCGCAAACCCAGTTTTTTAAAATCATAGGAAAGAATATCTTTATACATGTTATTCGATTTTCATTTAAAAAGATGCTGTATGAAAAACATCCACACTGTAATGGTTACAATAATACTGTTGTTTTGCATCACAGCTTGCCACAATACAAAAACCAATGACCAAATGACTGAACAAAAAAAACCGGCAGACAGCGCCGCAGTAAAAAGTTACGCCCTTGTAAATGGATTGAACATGTACTATGAAATTCATGGACACGGCAAACCGTTGGTATTGATACATGGCGGCGGCTCAACCATACAAACCACTTTTGGTGTTGTATTGCCCATGCTGGCAAAACGCTATCAAATAATTGCGGTAGAGTTACAGGCACATGGCCATACCAAAGACAGGACAACCCCTACAAGTTTTGAGCAGGATGCAGATGATGTGGCAGCATTATTACAGCAATTGAACATTGATACAGCCAATATCTTTGGCTTCAGCAATGGTGGCAATACGGCGATGCAGGTTGCTATCCGTCATCCGCAACTGGTAAGTAAATTGGTATTGGCCTCCGCTTTTTACCAACGGGAAGGCATGATGCCCGGCTTCTTTGATTTTATGCAGCACGCCAGCCTCGACAATATGCCGCAGCCTTTAAAAGATGCTTTTCTTGCCATTGATCCTGACACCGCACACCTGCAGGCAATGCACGACCAGGACAAAAACAGGATGCTGGCTTTTAAAGACTGGAACGATGATGCCCTTCGATCGATCAAAGCGCCCACACTCATCATCAATGCAGATAAAGATGTGGTAACAAATGAGCATGCAGTTAAAATGAGCCGGTTAATTCTCGGTGCTGAATTTATGATTTTGCCGGGTACACATGGCAGCTATATCGGCGAAATTTTTGCCGCAGAAAAAGACAGTCACATTCCCGCATTGACGGTTGGCCTGATCGAAGAATTTTTGGAGAAAAAATAAGGTTAGCCTTTAAAATAATTGTATGACCCTGAATAAACTGTACACAATAAAAAGTTGTAAAAAGCTAGTGGAAAGTGTCAAAATATTATCGTTGCTGATCATTTTTTCATTTGCTGCCTGTAATGCAACAGATGAGAAAGCGCAGCCGGTAAAAAATGAGCTGGCTAAAAAAATAGTCGATACGCTGATTGAAAAAAACATTTTATTAAAGGAAAGTTTCAACGCAGTTGACAGCGCTGCACCAACGAATGAAATGGAGGAGCTGCAGCCGGTACGGGAAAATTTTAAACGCATTAATGCCAGCAGAAAATGGACAAGCATTATTAAAAAAGACCTGCTTGAAACCGCAGAGGGCGGCGAAGCCACTTATTATTATTCAGGAAACGATCTTGAAAAGATCACTCTCCGAAACTATGGTGAAACTTTTCAGCAATTGGCAGAATACTATTTATTGAATGGCCAATTGTCATTTGTATTTGAAAGATCATATCGCTACAACCGTCCAATCTATTATGATTCCGCAGCGATGAAAGCAAACGATGATGCTGAAACCTTCGATTTCAATGCTTCAGAAATAGCAGAAGTGAGAAGTTATTTTAACCACGAAAAAATAATTCTGCAGTTAACCAAGAACAAATCACCGACGGCAAAACAAATTTTATTGGAAGAACAAAAGAGAATAATCAAAGAGTACAATCAGTTGAAAAACTATTGAAAAAATAGGAATAAACTGGTTTAGAAGATCATAAGATGCCATAGAAAACTGCAGTTGAACGGAGCGTCGCCAATCCTGTTGCCATAAAATACCAATGCTGGCAAACAAAATTTTATCCTGCATTTACAAAACAGGCCGCTTAAATTTAAGTATTGCACACATCACATACTTCTTTTCCTTATCATTCGTGGCACTAACAATTAGAAAACTTACAAACTGTTTTACTGTAAAACTGTTCACCGGCTTTTAGAACAGTAGATGGAAAATTGGCATGATTGGGTGCATCCGGAAAATGCTGTGTTTCCAAACAAAAACCTGCACGGGAATTGTATTCGATACCATTTTTACCAGGAACTTTTTCTAAAAAATTACCACTGTAAAAGTGTACTGCCGGCTCCGTTGTGTACACATCCATTTGCCGGCCAGAACCGGGTTCTTTAACCGCCGCAGCATGTTTTAAAGCAGGTGTATGCTGCCTTTCCAGCACATAACTGTGATCGTAGCCCTTGCTTAGCAGCAACTGTTCATCATCCTTCAAAATATCAGTGCCAATCTTTTTAAAAGAAGTGAAATCGAACACCGTATTTTTTACTTCGGCCAGTTTACCGGTTGGAACCTGCAGGTGGTTGACCGGCAGATAATAATGACTGAGGATTTTTAATTCATGCTTATCAACAGGTACGGCCGGGTTACCGGATAAATTGAAGTAACTGTGCTGCGTTAAATTAACCAGCGTTGTTTTATCTGATACCGCTTTGTATTCAATGGTCCATATATCATCGTCATCCAATGTATATATCACCTCCAGTTTTAACTCGCCGGGAAAGCCTTCTTCCAGATGAGGGCTGGTGTAAGCAAACACAATGCCGGCTTCATTTTCATGCAAAAAAGGCGTTGCCTGGAATAATTTTTTATTAAAGCCCAGCCTGCCTCCGTGTTGATGATAACCGCCCTCTTTGGTAGTGAGTTTATAAGTACTTCCATTGATGGATACCGAGTCGCCTGCAATGCGGTTGGCATACCGGCCAACCACCGTACCAATATAATATTCATCGGCTGCATAATCATTGGGGTTGTCATACCCAAGTACAATATCATCTAACTTGCCATACCTGTTTTTTACAAATAAAGATTGTACGGCGGCTCCATAATTTGACACAATTAATTTTGTACCTGCATTGTTTTCAATGGTAAACAGTTTTACTTCATCAGCAACTCCTGCATATCCGTTTATAGTTAATGTTTGTCCGGTTAACATCTACGTGCCTTTTTGTATTACATATATTTCAGCAGATCGCTACACCCTGTTTGGATGAATATTTTGATATGGCAGCAAACCTTTAAGCGGATGTCGCTATCGGGGCAATTGTTATAATGGTATTGCAAGAAATTTTGAGGCAGTCAATGGCGCCTCAGGAATAATGCCTACCTGTGTCCAGCTTGAGTTGTTTTCTAAAATGGCTAAATTGATAAACTGGCTGATGGTTCCCAGCGCACTCTTTTTAATTGAAAATTCAACCATCTTTTTGCCGGCATCTGTTTTTAGGGTAGAGAAAGAAAATGCATCTGCAAAAGTGGTAGAAGCACTCCATCCCCAGCCGGTGCCGGGACCATTGTGGGCCAATACATCACCCCAGCCGCCAAAAGGGCTTCCTTCTGCAAGAAAATCTGCACCGGAACCAGCAGGATATAACCAGGATGCATAACCTGTTGCAGGATTATTATCAGCATCAATGTACATATCAATGATGTCGAGGTTCATATCTGTACCACCTTCCAGGTAAATGTAAATCTGGTCAGAAGATGCAAATGCTTTGATGCCTTTGATACTGCTTGAAAATGCCGCTGAATTTTCAGTAGCGAAGGGCACATAAGTCCAGTCGGTAAAATCACCATCTATCCTGATGTTAGGGCCAAGGATGCTCACGGTATCGGTAAACGTGCTTGTTTCGCTGCCGCTTTTTGCAGTTAATGTTACCAGGAAATCTCCTTTTCTTGTGAAGACGTGTTGTGGGCCTTTTAAGACAGAACTATCGCCGCTGCCGTCTCCAAAATCCCATAAATAGGTATTGGCATTGGTGGAAAAATTTGTAAAATTAACTTTATAACCATCGGCAACATAACTGAATACTGCTTTTAGGCCACTGCCTGCATTGTCTTTTTTACAGGATGTGCCAGCCAGCAATAATACTACTACGGCTATCAGATACGTATTTTTCATGTGTTTAGTTTTTAATTGGTTGTTTCATATAATTCAACAAAACCATTATTGTTGCTGGATTATATGCTGTTAGTTTTTATTTCAAATAAGTTGTTAGTTGATTTTTAATTCCTGTTTCAGGTTATTCATACCGCCATTGTCTGTAACCCATACTCCGGTGTTGGCCAGTTGAACAGCATATTCTGTCCTTTTTTTAAGATTGGTTGCCTGGTCTGCTATCCGCAGGTAAAGCTCATAATCGCCTGCCGGTATGCCGGTTAAATTGATTGACTCTCCTATCGGCAGAGTAACTTCCGGCTTGCACAATCGAAGATCAGCAGTCAAGGCTTTTTCATAATAAGTTCCTGAAACCTTATTCTTAAAAATAACGGAAACACTTTTTTTATGGTACAAAGGAGCGTATCCCCTGTTGGTAATGCTAATCGTTGGCGTTATACTTCCATTAACCGTAGCCGTTTGCGGGAACTTTGCATTTACTAACGCTAACCTATACCCCAGGTACCGCTGAAATTCATCAAAGCAACCAGATGCCCTCCACGCATTTACTGTGGGTTGGTACCAATCAAGATTGAGGTAGGTCCACTTCAGCAGTTTCATTTCATTTCGGCCTTCATTGCAACTTGGGTCGTAGCCATTTGTTGGTGGACAAGTTTCGCCACCCGTTGGTACAAACAATGCTTCTGTACTGATGTATTGTTTCTGCGCCTGGATATCTGTATAAGTACCATAGTCATCACCGCCTGATAAAAAACAATCATTGTGATGCCCTACCCTGGCTTTGCCATCTGCCGTATAAGCAATGGCAGCAGTAACCGCATTGGTGGTAGCAAATATGCTTTGCTTTGCACCGGGTGTACGCACCTGCACCATAATATCAGCGGGCAATACACTCAACAGTTTGGTCAACACCGTTTTTTCATTTTCAGTAGTAGCCAACCCGTTGCTTGAACTATGCCATTCGCCCCAGGCGCCAATAAAACCAGCCTGCACAAAAGCGATGATGTCTTTATTATTCGTGAAGATGGGTTGCAGTTGATCCAGGTGTTGCTGAACAATGACCAGCGGGGCATCATCAACGCCGATATTATCTGAATATGCAAAACGAAGTATCACTTTTAAACCGGCGTTCCTGATTTTATCCAGGTCTTCCTGGATGAAGGTCAATTCTGCTGTACTGAGTGCCTGGTTCTTAAAAGAATCGAGGTAGAACAACCTCAATATCATTGAAACATTCTGGTTCCTGAAAGTATTGATCTGTACAGCATTCAGCGGTGTACCTATGGAATGAACATCCATCATTCTAATAAACCCACGCTCGGGGTTTGGAAAGATGCTGGTAGACACCTCATAGTTAACGCCATTATCTGCAACAGGCGCAGGGCTACTGTTCTTTTTACAATTCCAGATGCACAGTAGCAACCCTGTCGAAAATGCTATTTGATATAAATATTTTGTTCTCATTATCTCGGTTTAATAAGCTCAATAAAAATTAATTATATCCCGGGTTTTGGATAAACAGGCCTTTGCCTTCGCTTACTGCCCTTAAAGAAAATGGATACAACACTTTATTTGGCCCGGTAAAAGTTGACTGTGTTACTTCCTGGCAGCGGCTTACAAATTTTCCATGACGGATAAGGTCTGCCCGGTACTGGCCGTTTTCACACCAGAACTCATGACTTCTTTCCAGCAGGATCAAATCGTTGAAAGCGCTGAGTGAAGCATAATCTGTCAATTGTTTATTGGCGAGTCCAGCCCTTCTTCTTACTGTGTTTACCAGTTCCATTGCTTCTGCGGTTGGCGCTCCGGCATTGGCAAGTGCTTCTGCTTTTGACAACAACACATCTGCATAACGGTACATGATGATATCAACAGTGGTAAGGCTCGTAGTCCTTTGATTGTCTTCGTTTATTTTCAACGCCAGTGGCCCACGATCAAGTATCTGGCCTGGGTTAGCCCTGTTGTAAGTGATGCCATCTGTACCGGTATATTCAGCGATCAGCATTTCCCTTCTTTTGTCGGTTGGTTCAAAACGGTCGTAAAACCACCAGGTGCTGGTGATCGTTTGCCATCCACCTTTTACAGGATAATTAGAAGGCAACGCCATCATTTGCCATTGATTTTCGCTGGTACCGGAATAGTCGCAGGGAATTGCCCAGATCACTTCATCATGGCTGTTTCTTCCGCCATCCAAATCCCACATTGATTTATAATCAGGATGCAACGAAAAAGCATTCATGGCAATGATATCATCACACAGTGTATTTACTTTTGTCCAGTTTTTTTCATGCAGTGCAAGGCGTATCTGTATCATTCTTGCCAATGCTTTACTAAACCTTCCATACTCAACATTTTGTGGCGCAGGCAGATAAGGTACCGCAGCTTCAAGGTCTGCATCTATGTAAGCGACCATCTCATCATTCGACAACCTTGACAATGGCCTTTCCTGTAATGGATTTTTTAAAGCATCCAATGGTGCAATTACCAACGGGCCATACATATCAAATAAACTATACGCCAGCAATCCTCTTGCGCAACGCACTTCTGCAATCGCTTTCTTTTTCAACTCCTCAGCAACTGTTGAGTTTTGAATAAGATCGATGGTGAGGGTCATACGGCTGATCTTGTTATAGAAATCATCGTAGAAACGGGTGATACCCGTACTGCTCGACTGGTAACTTTGTAAAGAGGCCAATTGCTGTTCACCAAATTTGCCAAACAAAATTTCTGTAGTAGCATCATTGATAAACTGTGATCCCCTTTCTGAAGTAGAGAACATACCATCCCACCAGGAGCCACGGATTGGGTAATAACAGGCATTCACCATGGCTTCCAGGTCTTCGGCAGATTTAGGGAATATGCTTGGATTGATCTCTGAATAATCTGTTGCAGTGAGATCTTTGGTACAACTGTTCATCAACAGTGTTACCGGCAGTATGAGTATTAATATATAACGTTTCATATTTATTCCTTTAAAATTGATATTAAAAGTTGAGGTTAAAACCCAGCGTGTAAGTCCTGATGTAGGGATAAGCTGCAGTGTACGAATCTGTTTCCGGATCAACACCTTTATACGGTGTGATGACAAAAAGATTTTGTGCATCAAAATGTATTTTAGCCGAGCTGAAAACTTTCTTCAATAATTTGCCTGGAATAGTGTACCCCAGTGATACATTCTGCAACCTTACAAACCAGGCATCCTGCATAAAGAAATCGCCTGTACCATACTGTGAGAAGCCCCAGTATGAACTTGGTGCAGTGGTTGATGGATTGGTTGGCGTCCACCTGTCTTTAACTGAACGCAAACCATTGTAACCACTTGAATTGATGCCATACGCACTAAAACCGTAGGCAACATAATTAGGGTCTTCCATACGGCGGCCAAACAAGCCGTTGAAGTCAAAACCCAGACTGAAATTTTTATACGTTAATGTATTGGAGATGCCTGCCATAAAACTTGGGTCAGTGGTTCCCATCAGTTTGGTATCGGCATCATCTATCCTGCCATCCGGTGCACCGGTGCGAATGAACCTTCCGTTTGCATCCACCATTGGGTTGCCATTTCCATCACGCTGGAAGCCATTGATGTCTTTTATTTTTACCTGGCCAGGGATCAGGTCTGGCTGTGCGGTTGGTTTGGTTTCACCAATCTGCAATATGCCATCAGCAACACGGCTGTACACTGCCCTTAAAGGATCGGTATCGCTTTCATACACAGAAGGTAACCAGCCTGGTGATCTTTCTTTCCAATTGGTTTTAAAGTGCGATGCTACAAATGTAGTGCGCCATTGAAAATCTTTTGTTTGAATATTCCTGGTGCTGATGGTAAGCTCTATCCCCTTGCTGAGTGTTTTACCAACATTGTAAATTACGGTGTTTACTTCCTGGTAAGAATTCAGTGTTTTGGTATCCAGCAAATCAGATACTTCGTTCCTGTACACTTCCAGTGAACCATCTACTTTACCGTTGAACAAAGAGAAATCGAGACCAAAATTCAAGCCGGTAGTTGTTTCCCATTTCAGGTCCGGATTTTCCAACCTGGATAAAGAAACACCGATCAGCCTTTCATCATTGTAAGATAGCCATGCCGGGTATGCGCTGTAGGCTGCAAAGGCATTGCTGTTGTTTACAAGGGTAGCATTG
>CAXTPJ010000084.1:0-8846 GCA_964245855.1 uncultured Ferruginibacter sp.
ACATGGTTGAATGGGGTTTAAATGCACTTAATCCTTAAACAAATTTCAACCATGTTTCAACAGCGGCTGGAAAACGTTTAACGTGGTTTAAAATGGCTGAATGTGTTTTAAATGCACTTAATCTTTTAAACAATTTTCAACCATGTTCAACAGCTATTGGAAAAAGTTTAGTGTTGTTTAAAATGCCTGAAGGCAGTTTAAGCATTTAACCTATTAAACAACTTTAAACAACCATTCAACAATTTTCAACAATATTCAACAGCTATTGACTAAACAATCATAGATGATATCATTACAGGAGGCAATAAGGTTGGTTAAAAAGCTGGCGTATTCTTTTGGGAAAGAGCAGGTATTGCTGGATGATGCAGTTGGAAGGGTTATTTGTGAATCCATTGTTGCCGACAGGGATTACCCGCCCTTTAACCGGGCTACCATGGATGGGATAGCCATTTCGATGAGCGATTGGAAAAATGGCATTAGATCTTTCACTGTTTTGGAAACCATTTTCGCCGGCGCTGCTTCAACAAAAAAATTACAGCCTGGGGAATGTTATAAAATAATGACCGGCGCTTCCGTTCCGGTGTATGCGGATGCAGTGGTAAGAATTGAAGATATTGCAACCGAAGAAAACAGGCTTACCGTAACCGCTAGTGAAGTTACCATTCTTCAAAACATTGCTTTAAAGGGACAGGATATTAAAGATCAAACGGTCATTATTGATAAGCCGATTATTTGTACTGGAGCCGTAACAACCGTATTGGCTTCACTTGGCTATGCCAAAGTAGGAGTTGAAAAATTACCAACTGTTACCATCATCACTACGGGTGATGAAGTTGTTCCGGTAAATGAAATGGTGAGTGAAGTACAAATCAGGAACAGTAACGTTCATTTGCTTAAATCGCTGTTGCAGCAATGGAAAATCAATGCTATAACGCATGAACATTCAAAAGATGATGCCGTTGCTTTATTGAAGACAGTAACAAAATACCGGTTAGGTGATGTGCTTATTTTAAGCGGTGCTGTGTCGGCCGGTGATGCGGACTTTGTGCCGGAAGTGTTGCTGAAAGCGGGCGCTGTAAAAATATTTCACAAGGTTGCCATCCGGCCGGGAAAGCCCATCTGGTTTGGGCAATTTGAAAATGGCGCCACCGTTTTTGCATTGCCCGGAAACCCATTTTCTACATTGGTTACCTTTAAATTATTTATTAAAACTTTTTTGCAGGAATGTTTTGGATTGCCTCCGGTGAAAAAATTGTTGTTACCAATGACAGAAGGCAGGATAAAGAAAACAAACCTGGATGAATTTTTTCCTGTAATGATTAATGAAAGCCCCTCATCAGTTGCTCCATTGCATTTTAATACTTCAGGAGATATTACGGCTACTTTGTTTGCTGATGCATTGGCGCTTCATCCGGTTGATCAAATCGAGATTAAGCAGGGAGATATCGTTGAATGTATTGTGTTGTAATTCTTGTTTAGGCCAACTCATAATTTTACTGATACGTAAATGCTGCCATGAAAAACTGCATTTGAACGGAGCGTCGCCAATGTCGCCGCCATAAAAAACAACTGCTGGTCAACAAATTCTTTTACTTTTTTTCTTTCTCTACAATCTCAAATTCTCTTGATACACTGATGCCATTTTCATCTACCAGTGTAATGATATGCTTGCCCACACCGGGATTGAGGGCTACCTGGTGAAAGTTTTGCGTGGTAGTGACAAAATTATCATCGAGGCTCCAGAAAATTTTTGCACTTGCCCTACGGTGTGCCGCAGAAAAAATCGTTTTTCCTTTTTCTCCATTGATCTCTAACGGCACATAAATTTTTGCATCAGGAGTAGGATAAATAATTTCGATGGCCCTGGCTGTTTCACCAAATTCGCAGCCCTGTTTAAAGGGCGGCAACATTTTATAATCAGCATTTTTTTGCTTGTAATAAAATTCCATTGCCGGTGTTAATACAAACCAGCTTTTGTGCTGCATGGAAGAAGGGCTTTCACATTGCTCTGTAACCCGCCATGTGCCTGATGCATCGAGATTGATCATTTTATGATAAGGGCATAGTGGAGATTTGTTGGCGTTGGCAGGCATAAACGACGTATCTACCACATCGCAATCGCTGCCGGCACGGAAGCCACTTTGTCTGCACACCGGCACGTAAGTAAAATTATACAACGGCTTTGCAAACCAGTTGGCAGCAGGCAACATGCGGAAGATATCGAACAGGATCGGCGCTGCAGTTTGTATACCGATCAATCCCGGGCGGCCTTCTCCATCTGCATTGCCCACCCAAACTGCTACTACATTTTTGGTGGTGACACCTATGGCCCATCCATCCCTGAAACCAAAGCTGGTACCGGTTTTCCATGCAATATTTTGAGAAGAACTGAATTGCTGCCATAAGCCTTCTTCACCCGGCCGCATCACTTCTTTCATTGCCTGAAAGGCGAAGTAGATGGAGGTGGCATCAAAAACCCCGCCCCCATCCCCTGAAGGGGAGTTTGACTCTTTGGCCGCATTTTGCTTTTCGGCTTTGCCCGCCGTTTTTTTATTATTTAATGATGTTTGTTTTGACAAATAATTTGGCGCATGAAAATCTTTTGCATCATTAACACCCTGGTTTGTTGATTGATGGTTCAGCGTCCTTGCCATAGAAGCATACACGCCGGCCATGTCCCACATGGTTACTTCGCAGCCGCCAAGGATCAAACTTAATCCATAAGTATCAGCACTTCGGTTGAGCGTGGTGATGCCGCATTGTTTGAGTGTTTCATAAAAACGCTGGTACTTGTATTGCTGCAATAATTTTACGGCGGGTATGTTCAGGCTCCTTGCCAGGGCATTGGCAGCAGGCACTGCCCCATCATACCCATGATCAAAATTTTGCGGTGAGTAATTGCCTAACTGCATCGGTACATCCGGAATCAATGCATTGGGCAATATCAATCCATCATTCAGCAGCGCTGCATACAGTATGGGCTTCAAGGCGCTGCCGGGACTTCGTGGCGCCGCCACTATATCTACATCATTCTCTGTTTGCATTTTCGTTTGTCCGTTCACGTTACCAACATAGGCCAGGGCATTACCGGTTTCTACATCGAGTACCAGCGCACAGGCATTGTTGATACCATTGCCTTTTAATACCGCATGGTGTTGTTGTAAGATGGCTGCTACATTTCTTTGCAGTATGCCATCAATAGTAGTGGCAATTTTTGTTGCGGCATTGTCTTCCTTGTTTTCCTTCCTGTATCTCAACAATAAATGGGCAGCGGCTTGTGGCAGCGGTAATGGTTCTTCAGGCAACGGTTCCTGTTTTGCCAGTTCACAATCTGCGGATGTTATCTTTTTTGCAGCCAGTAATTTATCCAGCAGGGCGTTTCTTTTTTGTAGCAGGCGGCTCCGGTTTTTACCGGGATGTACCAGGGCAGGCGCATTGGGCAGCACTGCCAGCGTTGCCATTTCGCCCCAGCTTAGTTTAGTGGCAGCTCTTCCATAATACCGCCAGGCAGCGGCATCCAGCCCAACAACGTTTCCGCCGAACGGCGCATTGCTTGTGTACAAAGCCAGTATCTTTTTTTTAGAATAGCTGCACTCCAACCGGACAGCCAAAATGCTTTCTTTCAACTTATTCCAGAGATTGCGCTGGTTGTCTTTTTGCGACATCCGCATCACCTGCATGGTAATGGTGCTGCCACCTTGCGTGCTGCCTTTTCCTTTGATGTTCTTAATTACTGCCCTGCCAATTGAAACAGGGTCAATACCCGGATGATAGAAAAAGCGTTTGTCCTCAAACGTTGTAATGCAGTCAATAAATTTTTGTGGCACTTCTTCATTGAACGGGAACCGCCATTGGCCATCCGATGCAATGGTAGCATTGAGCAGGTTACCATCTTTGTCTTCAATGATATAACTGGTGGGTGCATTGAACAAGGTTTTGGGAAGACATAGGTAGAACCAGGTTAGGAAACCTAATCCGATGAGCCATTTCACTTTGGCTTTAGAAGAAAGACGTTGCACTTTCTTTGGTATGTTATGCAGCTTGTTAAGCAATATATTTGTTCTTAATAGTTTATCTGTCGCCCCTACGGAGCTTAAAAAATGCCCTACAGTCTATCAATCTGTTGCATTAAATTCCTTTCAGCATTTTGTGCCGTAGGCATTTTAGATCGGTAAAAACTAATATGGATTTTACAATTAATCCCGTAGGGATGAAAGAAAAAATTATTCAATTACATGAAAAATATATCGTTCATCAAACTCGACTTCAAAAGCATTTAAAAAATCTTTGTATTCTTCCAGGAAAGTTTTTTTTCGATGGTAAGCCTCCTGGTTTTTTACATAGTCAATCAACTTTGGCAACGATGATTTGCTATACGAAAATGCTCCATAACCTTCCTGCCACTGAAACTTACCTTTCACCAATCTATGATCATTGATCCATTTAGAAGAGCTCCCTTTGATATCCTGCAACAAATCTGAAATAGCTTGTGTTGGCCTCATCCCAACCACTATATGGATATGGTCCGGCATTCCATTAATGATGATCATCTTGTGATTGTTTTTTTGAACAATGCCTGTAATGTATTCATATAACCTGTTCTTGAAACTATTCTCTATCAATGACAACCTGTTTTGGACAGTAAATACAAAATGCAGATGAATTTGGGTGTAGGTATTGGGCATAAAAATCTTCTGGATTTAATTCATTTTTTTGTGTTGACTGTTGTTAAAAAGACTGTTGCTTAGTTCTACTTCAGGTGCAGGATATATACCTATTGCACCACTTCCACCCATTTACCATTTACCCCGGCCGTAATACTATTATCATACATGGCTTCTGCAAAAGTGCCCGGTAAAAAATACCGGCCAAGGTATGCTGCATTCAACTGTACATAATAGGTGAGCGTTTCATTTTCACCGATGTTGAAGTAGGTGTAAACCCTGTCATCCCTTATATCCTGGTAAGTACTGTACGATGATTTGAAAGCGCCCTCGCCACCGGTCATTCGGGCATTTAGTATCTCCCAACCGCTTGGGAAAATTTGAGACAACGCCATTTCTGAATAGGTTCCCCGTTTACCGGTATTTTTTATTACCACTTTGGCAACAAAGTCGCTGCCCTGTTGCAATTTGGTAATATCGAGTGCTGTGCTGTCTTGTGAAATATAACTAACGGTCATGCTTAGCACAGCAGGATTATTCTTCACTTTTAAACTGTCGCCACTCAATGGCTGGCCTTTGGTGATCAATCTAACATACAACACATTGCTACCATTGTTATTGACCGTTACGTTGCTGCTGCCTTTAGACACGTTCACCGGTAACTGGCGGATATAGCTGGCAGAATTGATATCAACCGCTTTACCCCCAATGGTTGCCTTCGCTAATATCTTCGCACCGGAAGCATTCTTGCCGCAATATTTTGCTATAGCGATCAAACTGTAGGCAGTAGTTTGTGTGCTGTACCAATTGTCTTGCGATAGTTTAGCCGCTACGGTGGATAACAATTGCGCCGCCTGCGTTTTCCTGTTGAGTAAGGTTAGTGTTTCCAACACCATGGCTTCATCTCTCAAATCTGATCCATAAGTAAAGCCGGGATTTGTCCTGATGGCAAAAGCAGTTGGCAAGCCGCTGATCAGTTGCAGGGCGGTACTTTCCAATCCTGCTAATTTGTAGGCTGCTGCCAATCTCCACTTACCTTCCGGTGACAAGTACCTGAATTCTTTCAGGCGGTTCATTGCGCCTAATTCCGGTGCTTTGGCCAACGCCAGCGTATATAACCGATATGCCTGGTTAAGATCAGCACCATAAAAATTAGTACTGTTCACTACCCAGCTATTGGCCTGGCCACGCTGGAAATTTTTCCATTGCTGCAATTGGCTTTCACTTACAAAGTAACCGTTGGCCTGTGCTTCCAGTAAAAAATGTCCGGCATAGTTGCTGCCCCATTCATCGCTTTCGCCACCACCAGGCCAGTAACTGAAACCACCATCTGGCCGTTGAAAATTTTGCAGCCTGCCAATGCCTGCCTTCACATTCCTGTCAACCTGTGCTTTTTTATAATCATCCAGGTCAGTCAATTGATTTAATACCAATTGCGGGAACACAGCAGAAGTGGTTTGCTCAATGCAGCCGTGCGGATATTCGATCAGGTAATCAAGGCGCTTTTGCAAATCCATTGCGGGAATGCTGGAAATTTCTACTACTGCCGAACTGGTACCAGGGGCGCCTATCGGCGAAGCGGTTGCTTTCCATTGCTGGCCGGCGCTGAGTGTAATTTCAGTAACACTCGTTACAGGAGGATTGGGATTGCGGACATCTAACTCTACCTCATACGTTGATTTTTCTCCGCCACTGGTGGCCAGTAATTTCACTTTACCGATGCCGGTATTGGCTTTCACTTTAACATCAAAGTAGGCCATCTGCTCACCGGTTTGGGCAAAGGAAATATTTTGGGAGCTGCTGCCTACCACTTCTAAAAATGGATTGGCTTGCAAAGAAAGATTGACGTTCTTAATATTGTTTTCCATCGCAAAAATGGTGACCGGCAATTTGATGGTTTCACCCGGTCCCAACACACGGGGCATAGTGGCCAATATCATCAATGGCTTTTTAACCGCCACTGCTTTTTCTGTAAACCCATAACTGCCTTCATGTGCAGCCACTACCATAGCCCTTACTGAACCGATATAAGAGGGCAGTGTAAAATTTTGCTTTTGTGTTTGCCCTTTACTCAAATGAAAAGGCCCAAGGTATTTTACCACCGGCTTAAAACGATTGGCCGTTTTCTGTTTGGTCAACCCGCCATCGGCATCACCACCAATGGTGAGTATCCTTTCCAGTCCACCACTCCAGGCGCCAATCACATAATCAAACAGGTCAAAACTTTTTACCCCCAAAGCTTCCCTCGCATAAAAAGCGCTATGCGGATCAGGGGTTTTAAACCTCGTAAGGTCCAGCAATCCTTCATCTACAATAGCAACACTGTAGGTCATTTCTTTCCCCTGCTGCTCACTAACGGTAAAGCTTACGGGCTGCTCGGGGCGGATGCTGCCGGCAATATTCAATACCGGTTGCAGGATGGTATTTTTATCTTCCACAAAAATAGGTACAGAACCATACATCCTGATCGGCAAGTCATTGATGGTTTGCGAATGCGGTTGCAATAAACTCACTGTAGCATATACGTTTGGCGACATACTGCCTTCAGCTTTAAACTTCACTACGGTTTGCCCCTGTTCGGTTGGTTGCCAGAAAGTCTTGATTACTTTACTGCCACTTTCCAAACTTACCAGCACTTTGCCACCTTTACTACTTGGAATATTTAGTACCACTTCATCCCCTACATTGTATTTTTCTTTGTTGCTGTTGAATTGTAACATAGTGGCTGCGGTCTGGTCATCGTTTCCACTGCGGCTTTGCCAGCCCGGTTCATCAATGTATAAAGTGGAACCGGTGGTATGCCCGCTTTTTAAATCTTTCACTAAAATCAGGTAACGGCCCCATTCATTTGCAGCAGTTCCAAAATGCCACTCACCTTTACCGCCGGTTAAATGAACCGTTTCTTTTTTGATGAGTTTGTTGTATTCATTCTGCGTAAAGTTGCTGAGGTTATCTCCATTGTCGTCCCACCACCAACGCCATTGAATACGGTAGAACTGTACTTCAAAATCAGCAGGGGCGGTGAGTATGTTGCCACGTCCATCTACGTTGGCCAATTGTGCCGTATGTGTTTTTCCTGCCAGCAAATAATCAAAAGGCTTCTCTCCTTCCGGTAATTTTATGCCTGCATAACTTGCATAAGGACTGTAAGGAATCGTCATGTTATCAATGCTGAAACTTCCGCCCGGTTCAAATACTTTTACCAGTAAATTGGCATTCAACATTCCTGGTGCCGCTTCATCCGTTTCAAAAGCCGGTTTCAGTCTGGCATTCCCTGCTGCATCCAGTGTGCCATCATACATTGTTTTTACCTGTGTGCTGTAATTGGCAGTCGGGTTATCAAAATCATACCCGGGAAATTTGGTGAATACTGTTTTCTTCGCATACAACGACGCATCAATTTTTGCCTTCAGGTTTTTACCAACAGCGCCAAACAGCCATTTGGCATTGATGTTTCCTTCGGTAGTGCCGCCGTAACCAAGCAAGGCATCTTTGCCAAAATCCACCTCAATTTTTAAACGGTTGGGCATTACCGTTTCCACCTTGATGGTTTTTTCGAAAGTAGCGCCGCCACATTTTACTTTTGCCCGCCAATTACCGGTTGGCGAAGCCGCATCAGTATTGGTTTTAAACAAGTAAAACCCATCCTCCGCATCACTTTGTACCGCATGTTTGTATAACTGGCCTTGCGGTGTGTACAGGCTAAATTCAACGGGGTGGTCTTTGGGTAACTTTCTTTCTTTGTCTTCAATGATGCAGTTCAGATACATGGTATCACCCGGCCGCCAAACGCCCCGCTCGCCGAAAATAAAACCTTTAATGCCGTTCTTTACTTCTTCTCCGCTTACATCAAAACGGCTCAATGCCAGGGAGCTGCCATCATCCAGTTTAAGGTAACCCCTTTCATTCCCTTTCTTTGCTACCAGTAAGTAAGGCTTGCGTTTCATTTCTATCTCAGCAAAGCCATCATTACCGCTGGCGCCTTTGCCAATAATCACCTGCTGGTAATCCATCACTTCCAGTTGTACATCGGCTTGTGGTTCGGTGGTAAGTATGTTACTAACGGCAACGAATAACTTATTATCATTTCCCCTTTTGGCTGTAAGCCCGATATTGCTGGCCAAGATATTCCGGGTGGCCCAGCGGTCTTTGTTGTAGTACGATTTACTGGCAGGGCCATCC
>CAXTPJ010000085.1:0-8840 GCA_964245855.1 uncultured Ferruginibacter sp.
ATCACTTTGTTGGCTATCTCGATGATGTAATCTTTGCCCCGGATGATCGTCATCGGAATAGGAGATTGCATCACCATATTGCGGAATTGCTTTTCGCTTTCTTCCAGTGCATGTTTCGCTTTAACAGCAGCGGTTGTTTCCGTGGCCACTACCATGATGCCCGAAACGCTATCATCTTCTTCTTTTAAAGGATGGTACACCAAATTAAAGTAAGACAATTCTTCTTTGCCATAACGCCGGAGCATAACCGGGAATTCCGAGGCATAAAAAGGCTGGCCGGTATGCAATACACTTTTCAACAATGGGTCAACTGTTATCTTTACTTCCGGTAAAGATTCATATAATGACCTGCCGGTAAATTCATTTTCTTTCCGGTCAACCAGTTGGAGGTAAGTCTCGTTGGCAGTTTCCACCAACATGTCTTCACCTCTCAACAGAGCAATACCCAAAGGTGCCTGTTTGATAACATTGCGAAATTTTTTCTCACTTTCCTGTAAGGCTGTTTTAGCTTTTACCTGCCGGGTTACATCGATGGCTGTATGATGAATACCGTATATGTTGCCATCTTTATCTCTTAATGCTTTGTAGGTAAAATCAAAATAGAAATCCTGCAGTTTGCCGTCTACTTTCAGGATTGCTTTTTCTTCTATACCAATATGAGATTGGCCCGTTTTATACACTTCATCTAAAATGCCTAAAAATGGTTGCCCCTGTAATTCAGGGAGCGCTTCGGAAATTGGCTTGCCGATAACGCCGGCATCTCTGCCCCAATAATGCATCATCAATTCGCTGGCATACTGTATAATTATTTCAGGCCCTTTATACAATGCAGTGGCAACGGTAGCTTCTTCAATTAAAGTGCGGAAACGGTATTCGCTGTCTTCTAATTTTCTTCTTTCAAGTACAGCATTGGTAATGTCCTGTAACGTGCCATTGAGCCGCCAGGCAATATTGTTTTGATCGAACCAGGTGTTACCTTTTGCCTGTACGATCATTTCTTTTTTTGTAACCGGGTGAATGATGCTGTATTCTGTTTCATACCGGCCGCCGGATGCAAACTCGAGCGAATGGTGTATGGTTGCGGCAACTCTTTCCCTGTCTTTTTCCGCAATGGCATTAATGGCAAGCGTAAGGTCAATCTCGGTATCTGCAGGCAGGTCAAACCATTCTCGCAGGCGTTCATTTGAAATGAATTTATTTGTAACAGGATTGTAGTCCCAGGTAGCCAGCACTGCGGCATCAATGGCAAATTGCAATTGATCATTGCTATCGGCCAACTTGGTAAGTGTATCAACTTTTTCAGTTGTTTCAGTACAGGTGACCAATACGCCGGAAATAACTCCTGTTTCATTTGGAATGGGACTGTAACTGAAAGTCCAGTACACATCTTCAATGTGGCCGTTCCTGTAAATCGGTATTAGTTGATCTTCGCTCCAGGTAGATTCGCCGGTTGTCATAACCCGGTCGATCAACGGTTTAATGATTGACCAAATTTCTACCCAGGCTTCGGCACCTGGTAATCCCAGTATTTCCGGATGTTTTCCATTTTGCCCGAGGCTTGGCCGGTAGGCATCATTGTAAAAGCAGGTCAATTCATTTCCCCAAAAAATAAACATGGGAAACTTACAGTTGAGCATAACGGATACCAGTGTCCGAAGACTTTGCGGCCATGCATCGGGATTGCCAACCGCTGTTTGCGACCAGTCTTTTGACCGCATAAGACTACCCATTTCGCCGCCGCCGGAAAGGAAATGGAAAGGCTTTAAGGGGGAATTTGTCGAATTTAAATCAGGCATTTATGCGGCTAATTTAAAACATTTGACACAATTAAAACAGGGTACCTTATCTGCCTGTATCAAAATGGGAGTTATGTAAAAGAGTTGTCAAAAAATGCGGTTATAATATGTTACACCTGCAGGTTAGGAATGATCTTTTTGATGTCAATATCACCAATTTCTTTTGCAGGAACACCGCCAATAGTTTTATGTTCCGTTAAAAATGATTTGCCTACCGCTGCATTGGCAGCAATTGCAATATTACTGGCAATAACAATATCGCCATATATCTTTACCCCGGGACCAATGTAGACATTGTCGCCAATTTGCGGGGCCCTCGGATCGCCGCCAGAAGCGCCGATATTGGTACATACATGAATGCGGCAGTTGGCGCCAACTTTTGCCCTGGGATTTACAACAATGGTCCCATAATGAGGAAGTGATAATCCTGGCCCGAACACATTTTCCGGAATGCTGAAACCCAGTTTCATTGAAACCTTTCGGAATTTATAATCAATGAATTTGTAAACAAGTTTATCCAGCGGCCCTTTTTTTACATTTTTGTAATATTCCGCTTTTCTGAGCAGCCTTTTAAAGCGGTCGATATTTGCGGGAAAAAGAATGTTGCGTATCAATTGTTTTAACCCGGGAATTGGTTTTCCTGAACCATCAGCCTTTAAATAGTCAATATAATCTTGACGGGATTTGATCATATGAATGTTAGTTTCAGCAAAACAATATTACGCCGCAATTTTTACAAGACTGAACATTTTTCAAATTAACGCCGACAGGTTGGTTATTGAGTTGAAAAACTTATTAATTAATCAATTGGCTTTACCCTCAACTGAAAGAATGGCGCCCGTTTTAATTGTGACTAAACTGCCCGGCGAAAGCCGCAGGCTGTAACAGGCTGCATTGGTGCTTACCAACGGGTATCTTGCACTAACAGGGATAGTTACTTCTGTTTTAGCATCAGGAACAATACTGCAATCCCAATTATTGGCATTTTCCCAGGCGGTGCTAACACTGCCATTCCATCGAACCGAAAACTTTAATGTTTGTCCGTTACCGAAAATATTGCCGTTTACAACAGCACGGTAAACATAACCATACATACTGGTAGGCGGGGAAGTAAGCGTTAGCGTATTGGTGGTAACACCACTATAAATATTATTATTGGAAAGATTGATAAAACCAGCACCCATATTTACCTGCCATTGATAACTGGAACCTGAAACCCCTGCAGTAAAGAAAACATTTTCGTTGGGGCAAGCGCCTTCTTTAGCACCCAGTTTAGTATTTTCTTCATTGGTGATAAAAGGCAGGTTATAGTCAAAATAAATAGCTGCTTTGTTATTGAATTCGTCACCACCATTAAAATTGGCTTTGGGCTTTATTTTGAATAGCAGGTAACCACGACTGGCAGCCTGGTTTATTGTCATGCCCGGTAATTTGATCTTATTAAAATCCCAGGTTGCAATATTTCCGTTCAGCCGGAAAGTATACGCATGGCTGGCTGTAACAACTTCCAGCGTATTGAGATCAAGCCCTGGTTGCAAGGTATCTTTGATGGTTATATAAAATGCCGTATCTGTGCCGGTATTTTGAAAGCGCAGTAAATATTGCAGGTATTCGCCACCGTTATATTGGGTTGTACTGAAAGCTCCGGCATGAATTTCTGATTTATTGCTGGAAGGGGCTGAATCATTTAGCAATTGCCTTAACCGGAATATGTTGCCGGCAGCGGTAGAGTCATTCAATAACGGATTGGCTGTTGCGGTAAGCGATAAAGTATCTCCATTATTTAAAGCCGGTGCCGCAACAGAATTAAGTAAAACGTTCAGCGTATCAGTGCTGTTGGCATTTAAAGTAAATGGCCCCCACCAAATTGAATCTGCCTGGATGCCTGTACGGGTACGGCTTGCACTAACGTAGGTTTGCCGGCTGTCTTTTTTTAATCCTACAACAACATTGTTAATGGAAGTTGTACCAACATTTTTTGTGATGATCCGGTAAGTATTACCGCCACCTGTAACAGGAACAGATAAAGGCACAATAACAGTTTGCAGGTCGTTGATTCCAGCTAAGGGAGTTAAAGCAAAGTTTACACTATCCTGCAGATCGGCAGTGGCAAAATTACTGTTGTAAGTTGCCGGATAAACCGTATAATAATTATTGGCGGGTTTAAAAGTACTGATGTATGAACCAGTATCGGCAATATTTAAAAAATTCCCGGTGAAGATGGCGGCTTTGAGTGTATCGGTACGTTTTGCACTGATAACAGTACCCTGGCTGTAAACTGCTTCTCCGGCATCACGAAAATGGTTGCCGTTGTTGTCGATAAAAACGGTCCCTTTAATCCTGTTGGTAATGCCAATTTTGCCAGTCACCATCAGGCGGTTGGTTGAAAGGCTGTGCTGGTAAAGATCATCGTTTTCAGAGTTGGTATTGCCCACAAATACAATGTCGTTGTTGCTGTCTGTTTGTATATCGTTTACATAATCCGATTTGGTGCCGCCGGCAGCTTTTTGCCAGATGATGTCACCAGTGACATCCAGTTTTACGAATACAAAATCGCCATGCCCATGACTTGTTTTAATGGTACCATACTTATCTGTAGTAATGCCCGCAGCAACAAAATTGCCATCCGTTGTTTTGTGTAACCTTGATAAAATATAGTTGTCGAATATTTCGGACGGAAAAGCCAGGTAGTTGGTATCCTGGTATCCACGGTAAAGTTTATGGAGTTTGCTGGATATAATATTTCCTGCGGGTGAAATGTGGATTGCCCACAAAGGAACAAATGCTTCAGGATACCACGGAAGGTCTCCATTTTTTGAATTGGTTAAACCTGTAAGCAAAATATCGCCGTTGTTTTCTGCGGCACCGGTGAGGTAGCTGTCTTTACTGCCGCCATAACACCTGTTCCAGATGATATTTCCATTGGCATCAATGTTTAATACCCATGCTTCTTCACTGTAAATAGTATCCCGGCCATTTGGTTGAACTGTGAAATGCTGATGCGGGCTTCTTATATCGCCATCATAGGAATCAGTAGTTGCCAATACCAAAAAACTATTGTTCTGGAGTGGTATGATCTTATGTGCATTATCATTCCCGCTGCCTCCATATATTTTTGTAAAAATGACGTTGCCTGCAGCAGATAATTTTGTGATAAAAATGTTGTTGTTGAGGGTATCTGCATTGTTGTTGAGAAAGTCGCCATCAAAAGAACTCGTTGATCCGGTAAATACAAAACTCCCATCCTGTAATACCACTATACTTTCACCTGACTGGTCATACCGGGAGCCGTTCATACGTTTTGTCCACTGCAGTTTTCCTGAAGAATCGATTTTTTTTATTACAATGGCATTGTCGTAATTGTATTCATCCATTGAATCGATCATGGTACTGTAAGCAAGGGCGATGCAACCTCCGTCAGGTGTATGTTTGATGGCGGTTACATTGGAAGTATTGAAATTGTTTGATACCGGGAAAAGGTATTGCTCCCAAACAGACAGTCCGTCTTTATTCAGTTTTGCAATGAAAGGGGTAGGTTGTCCAAGCTGCAATGTACTTCTGCCCTCGGGCTTTTGCCCGGCAATAAAATAACCGTTCCCATCCTGCGTGGTGTCAATTGACAAGGCATCGTAATAGCCATTGGCAGATGCTTTAAAATGCCTGAGCCATTTAACCCCATTGGTGTTACCTGTTGGCCTTTCAGTAAAAGGAAAGTCTATTTGCTCTGCAAAATCATTTACCTGTATGTATGCATTGGTAGTAGTAACCTCAATGCCGGGAATTAAATTAGGGGAAAGGATAAATGCCCCAATGGTGTCGCCTACTTCAGGAAAACGAAAGTTTAAAATGATAGAATCAAAAGGATTGCTGCCGAAAACGTTGTTGCGTTGCAGATCGGGAAAATTCCATTGCAATCTTCCGCCACTGGTAACATCTGGTGCAGGAGCTGCATCAATAAAAATAAGTTTGGGATTAAAATTAAGGACAAGCGAGGCCGGCATACTTTGCAAGAAGCCATCGTATCCATAAGTTAATTTATATTGCCTGGTGCCACCTGTGTAAGGGACATTTTTTGCTGCATTTTCAAAATAGGCAAGCAGGGTTGAAATGCTGTCCCGTGGCTGAATAGGAAAATCTACTGTATCGCTGATACCATTGATATGATAGCTTCTTAATTGCTGGTAAACATCTTCGTAATTGGCAAGGTCAATATTGCCATCTACAATAAACGAATAAGTGCCGGTATCCAATCCTGAAAAATAGAACATGCCATTTTCATCTGTGCTGGCCAGGTAGCCCCCTCCGTCAAAATTAGCTTCCACAACAGCATCTGTTAATGCAGAATCAACTCCATCATAAATGTTGTTTTTATTTACATCGTAATAGCACCTGCCGGAAACTTGTACGTTTTGAGAGAAGGTTTGAATGGATAGAAAGAGGAATAATATGGCAAAAACATATTTCATATAGAAGAAAACTTATAATTGGGTGCCTAAAGATATGGTATTCAACAGCGCTATACCTTTTAAAATGAGGTACTGGCAGGTTTGTTTATCCACATGGATAACTACGGAGGGAAGGATATTTTGGATTTTTGATGGAACACTGATGACACTGATTGAACGGATTTAAAACGGATTCAGATAGAAATGCTGGTGCAGCGGATTGAATGGGATTTTTGATGGAACACTGATGACACTGATTGGGCGGATTAAAAACGGATTCAGATAAAAACGCTGATGCAGCGGATTGAATGGGATTTTTGATGGAACACTGATGGCACTGATTGTACGGATTTAAAACGGATTTGGCAGGATTGTGATAATACCAGTTTGAATAAATAAAATGAGTGATGAAGGAGCCGAATATTTTTTATGTAAAGGATAAAACAGATTTGATACCTAATAACGATGAAACGACTTAAACGCCTCAAACGTGTTAAACGTTTAGTTCAACAATATTCAACTACTTTCAACCATATTCAACTACTTTTGCGCCGCTGAAAAATGTTGCCTGGTGGTATGCCGTACAAGTGTGCGACGCAACGGTGTCGCCATTTGTTCCATCTGCCCGGACAACAATAAAACTTAACCTCACGGAGAGGTATCAATATGAAGTACAACAACGAAATAAACAGGCGCAAGACCTTTGCGATCATTAGTCACCCGGATGCCGGTAAGACCACTTTGACGGAAAAATTCCTGCTGTTTGGTGGCGCCATTCAAACGGCCGGGGCTGTTAAAAGCAATAAAATAAAGAAACACGCTACCTCTGATTTTATGGAAATTGAGCGGCAAAGAGGTATCAGTGTGGCTACGAGTGTAATGACGTTTGAATATGATGGCCACCTGATCAACCTGCTGGATACGCCCGGCCACAAAGACTTTGCGGAAGATACTTACCGGACTTTAACAGCAGTGGACAGTGTTGTTCTGGTAATTGACAGTGTAAACGGGGTAGAAGCACAGACCCGCCGCCTGATGGAAGTAATTGCCATGCGGAATACGCCGGTGATTGTATTCATCAATAAAATGGACCGGGATGGAAAGAACCGCTTTGACCTGCTGGAAGAAATTGAAAATGAACTGAAAATACAGTTGCACCCGATGACGGTGCCGATCAACAGCGGTAAAGATTTTAAAGGTGTGTACGACCTGTACGAAAAAAGCCTGGTGCTTTTTACTGCCGGTACCAAAGCCAATGATGAAGATGTACTGGAAATTACTGATCTCACCAGTCCAATTCTGGATGCTAAAATAGGAGAGAAGGATGCAGATACGCTGCGGGAAGATGTGGAACTGATTGATGGTGTGTACGGCGAATTAGGACTGGAAAATTACCTGAGCGGAAAAGTAGCGCCCGTGTTTTTTGGCAGCGCTGTCAATAATTTTGGCGTAAAGGAAATGCTGGATACGTTCGTCCGCATTGCGCCAACGCCACGGGTTAGGCATACCACGGTGAGGGATGTATCGCCGCAGGAAGATAAATTCAGCGGTTTTATTTTTAAGATACATGCCAACCTGGATCCCAAACACCGGGACAGGATTGCCTTTTTGCGGGTGTGCAGCGGTAAGTTTGAACGGAGTAAATATTACGAACATGTGCGGCTGGATAAGGAGGTGCGATTTAATAATCCTTACAGCTTTTTGGCCCGCCAGAAAGATGTGATTGAAGAAGCTTTTCCGGGAGATGTGGTTGGCTTGTTTGATACTGGGAACTTTAAAATTGGTGATACGTTAACGGAAGGAGAGAAATTTTTCTTTACCGGCATCCCTTCATTTTCACCGGAAATATTTAAAGAGGTACAGAACAAAGATCCTATGAAAACCAAGCAGTTGGAAAAAGGATTGATGCAGTTGACGGATGAAGGCGTCGCACAGTTGTTTACCCAGTTTGGCGGTAATAAGAAAATCATTGGTTGTGTGGGTGAACTGCAGTTTGAAGTTATTCAGTATCGTTTACTACAGGAATATGGCGCTTCGGTTCAAATGAACAGCCTGCCGTTTTTTAAGGCCTGCTGGATCACCAGTAAAGACCCGAAAAAGCTGGAAGAATTTACCAAATACAAACAGGGAAATATTGCGGAAGACAAAGATGGACATTTGGTTTACCTGGCACAAAGTGAATGGTTTTTAAATACCGAAAGGCAAAATAACCCGGATATTGAGTTTCACTTTACGAGTGAAGTGCATAAGTGATGACGCAGGTTGAAGATTGTTTAAAATTGTTTAATATAGTTGAAGGGTTTGCCTGTTGTGATTTTCTCAGCTATAGTTAAGCGTTTGTTGAATAGTTAATTTGGATTGGCACCTGGCAGTTTTGAATTGGTTGTTATTGAATTTCTTTGGATATTGGTAAATTTTCTAAACTGCTACATCTCTACGCTTGCTCTATCAAATTCAACTACCAACACTGTAATGGCTTTCCTAAAAATGAACTTACAACTATAACCAGGGCAGATTGAAAACGATTCTCCTTTATATTTTTTGTTTGGTTTACCTGGAATCCTATTCACAGGATACCGTGTTTTTAAAGGTGCATTTT
>CAXTPJ010000086.1:0-8829 GCA_964245855.1 uncultured Ferruginibacter sp.
CTGGATAAACAGGCAATCATCCAGGGAGAAGCTATCTTTAACTCAATTGACAAAGGCCCGATTGATCTGCTGAAGCAGCAAACAAAGGCAATGCGAACAATCCGGGGGAAAGATATTGCCATGATCTTCCAGGAACCGATGACCTCACTAAACCCTGTCTTTACCTGCGGTTACCAGGTGATGGAGGCAATAGAACTTCACCAAAAAGTTTCCCGAAAAATTGCCCGTCAAAAAACGATTGAATTGTTTGAAAAAGTAAAACTGCCTGATCCAGTGGCGATGATAGATCGTTATCCGCACGAAATTAGCGGTGGACAACAACAGCGTGTGATGATTGCTATGGCGATGAGTTGCAACCCGTTGCTGTTAATTGCTGATGAACCAACCACTGCGTTGGATGTAACGGTACAGAAAACAATATTGGAACTGATAAAAGAATTGCAGCAGCAAAATGGTATGGCGGTAATTTTTATTACGCATGATTTAGGGTTAGTGGCTGAGATTGCCGATAAAGTAGAGGTGATGTACAAAGGAGAAATTATTGAACAGGGAACAACAAACAATATTTTATTTCATCCGTCAAAAGAGTATACCAAAGCACTGATGAATTGCCGGCCGGCTTTGTATGGAAGAGGTGAGCGGTTGCCAGTGGTTGGGGGAGAGTTGGTTAAGAGTTACGGATTAGGAGTTAATGAAGTTACGAGTGACGGGTTACGGGCTAGTGATGTTGAGGATTTATTAAATGAACAAAACCAACCCATAACCCGTAACCCGCAACAAATTTTAAATGATGAGTCAACTTCGAGTTACAAGTTACGGGTTAATGATGTGCAGCATGATACCGAACAAACCCAACCCGCAACCCGTAACCCGCAACCCATTTTAACTGTCGATAATTTAAAAGTTTACTACCCCGGAAAAAAACAACGCTTCGGTAAGCAACCTGAACCATTCAAAGCCGTTGATGGGGTAAGCTTTACTGTTAGTAAGGGTGAAATAGTTGGTTTGGTAGGAGAAAGCGGTTGTGGTAAGACAACGCTTGGGCGGACTATCCTGCAGTTGATTCCGGCTACTGCCGGTAAAATTATTTTGAATGGAATTGATCTGGTCGGCCTGCCCAAAAAAAAACTACAAACATTACGGAAAGATTTGCAGATTGTTTTTCAGGATCCTTACGGTTCATTAAATCCACGCATTACCATTGGAAATGCTATCCTGGAACCAATGAAAGTATATGGCCAGTTTGATACAACCTCGCAGCGAAAAGACAAAGTAGTGCAACTGCTTGAAAAGGTAAACCTGCAGCCGGAACATTTTAACCGTTATCCTCACCAGTTTAGTGGCGGGCAGCGCCAAAGGATTTGTATAGCCCGTGCACTGGCCTTAAATCCATCCTTTTTAATTTTTGATGAAAGTGTAAGTGCACTGGATGTTAGTGTGCAGGCGCAAGTATTGAATTTACTCAATGATTTAAAAAAAGAATTTGACTTTACCGCTATTTTCATTTCGCATGATTTAAGCGTAGTGCGTTACATCAGCGACCGGATAATGGTAATGCAAAAAGGAAAAATAGTAGAAACAGGCACTGCTGATGCAATATATTTCAATCCTACAAATGAATACACCAAACAACTGATCAATGCTATTCCGGGTAAAGGATTGATTGCTTAGTAAATCAATCATCACTTAGCGGCCGGTAATTAAGGTTGTTATTGGTATAAAAATATTTAGAACTGTTATGAAAGTTAAACAGCAACTTGTTTAACTGCTCCTGTAACTGTTCGCCTATCGGTTTGGCTTCTTTCAGTTTTTTGTCGGTCATTCTTGCCAAACCATCATCACTGCTTACCGCTGATGATTTTTCCGGTTGTAACCCACTGATCCCTATCTTCCAGTCATCATCTTTTTTTACACGGTATTTAAAAAAATACACCATTCCTTTTTTGTGTTGGTAGGTCGCCGGCTGTTTTGAAAGAAAAACAATCGAATCAATTTTTGCTATACCCTTATCTCTTACCATATAACTTTTGGCCAGCGATAACTGTGTTTTATATTTTGCAGGAAATTTATCCAGGCGCTTGTTTTTTTCGAGTACAGTAAATAATTTTCCTCTTAACAAATCGCTTGCTGCCAAGGTTGTGAAGATACTATCTGGTACAGCTTGCTTGTTTCTCAATAAAATAATCAATGCATTCAGGCGTAACTGGTCATCGTTTGAACGCAATAGTTTATTGAAAAAATTCGGTACAGTGCTGTCGGTATCGTAAAATGGCGCCAGCAGTACGGCATATTTATCCAGCGCAGAACTATACCTGTTACTGGTTGAATAAACTGTCGACAGTTCATCATCATCGTTTTTCTTTTTCTTGTCACTAGCCGCTTTTCGTTCATCTTTTGCCTGTTGTTTTTTTAATTCTATCCGGGCATCAAAATAAATTTTACTGAACCAGCTTTTGTATTGCGGCGCTTTTACATAACCACTGTCAACCAGTTTTGCCAGCAGCGAAATAACCGGTTCTTTATAATCATCTACGGAAGAAAGTTGCAACAACTCAGGGTACAACGTAGCGGCTAATTTCAACGAATCATCCAGGGTATTGAACAATGCTTTATAAGAGTAAGTGTCGTCATATACAGGCGGATCCAGCAGCACCAGTTCTTTAAATGCTGTAACAGCGGCCGTAGTATTGTGCCTTGCCAATGCTTCAATAATTTCATTTTGAAACATACTGGTGTCGGTAGTTTGCTTATACAGTTTCAACAGATTGTCAACCACTAATGGTTTGGTGGAATCTTTTATATAGCCCAGTTCAGCGATCAGTTTGGTTTTTATGTCGAAATAATTTTTGTCTGATGCTGGCAATTTTGCCAATGCTGCCATTATTTTAGGAACTCCTTTTTCACCAAAATAAACCTTGTCAATAAACTGTTGTGCCTTTGCCTGTGTAGCACTGTCTGTGCTGAATAAATTACTGAACAGGCTATCAAGGTTATTGATAAAAACATTCCGGCCCAATGATTTTTTTTCCGGAGAAAAATTGCCGGTGAAATCAGTTTCAAAACTATTTTGCTGATCTAATGTATCGCCAATAGTTGTTGTGTTAAAAAGATGATCATCTTTCAAAATAATAGTGCGAATAATTGTTCTTGAAGATCCGGTATCCCTCAACGTAAAATGATATCCCTGTATACCGCCTGGTTTTTCAAAATATTGGTTGCTGTATAAAACAAGGTCTTTCTTATTGTACGATTCCTCCAGTTGCTTTGGCCAGTAGTTGGCAGAATCTTTTACATAATAGTAAACAGGAAGCTTCTGCACACTGACATTTATTAATTCACCGGTTGAATCACTTATGAACAAAGCATTCTTTCTTTTTGGCCAGTAGGCAGCATAATTATTTTTTCCATTGTTTGCAACATCCTCTGTTGCTTTTTCCAATGCTGCCCGGTAGCTGGTATCCAATTTTGGAGCCATTGGAGTTATTACAGAGAAATGAAGGAAACTATCAGTAAAGGATACACTATTATTATATTGATAAGGCGTAAAGCTGAATGAATTGAAAAAGTCATTTGCATTAAACTTCGGATTTTTACTTCTTACTGCTACCACATAATAATGAGGGCCTTTAATGAGATAGCGGGCATTTATAATGCTGCTGTCTTTCATTTTTTCTTTTACATCCAGGCAAGCGTAGCCTTTGTAAATTCCTGGCTTTCTTTGCAGTTGCCGCTCGAAATAATCCGGCGACCGGAAAGATTCTTCCACCATTTTTAAATCAAAACTATCTTCTTCTAAAAACTTAAAATTGTACACGCTTTTTTTGAAAATACTATAAGCGTCACCGGTAGTTTTATCAACTGCTTCGTATTCCCAACGGTTAATATTGTCGCTGGTTTTTGTATTAAGGTATTCGGACGGCTGTTGCGGCAGCTTTACGGAAAAACCACCCTGCTTTGGTGAAAAAACAACGCTGTTGTTATTTGCTTCTTTCAATTGAATGGAAGAGAAAAAATGTTCTGCTTCCTCTCCGTCAATATAATTTTCTTTACCGCTCATTTTAAATATCAACACTTCAAATGGCGTAATGAAAATGTTGTAGCGCTGCAGGTCGCCCCGGCGTGTTTTGTTCGTAATGTCGTACCCGGTATAGCCATTCTTTTCAATGGTATTTTTTTTAATGATCTTGCCAGGAATATTTTCATACAACAGGCTATCAATTTTTGCCTTCACCAGCGCTTCATTTTGATTGATGAAAGCGCCATGTGTTTTAACCCTCGCAACCTGGTAGGCTGATCCATTGTTCATATCAGCAAATTGACTCCTGTTTACCCTGCTATAGTCTTCGTTTACTTTGTACAACGATCCCGGCATATCTACTTTGTATAACCCATCTTCCGATTGTACGGTATTAAACTGAACCGGTACTTTCAATTTGTCAACGGCTTCTTTTTGCGTTGCATCCCGGTCGGCCATTTTGATTGGACGTAAAATATAACCTGCTTTTCTAAGCAATTCTATCACCCCTCTTGAGCCCGGTAAATGAGCAGCGCCTACCCCAACAAATAATGAACTTTTCTTCATAATAGAATCCATCGATATGGCCTGTATCTCGTTGCGGCGGTATAAAAATTTCTCCCGGAAAGCAGCAGATTGCTCTACCATAATATCCAGCGAATCCATTAAATCAAGGTCGCCCCTTTTATAAGCATCCTGAATTTTTTGATTGATGGAACGCATCGATTCGCCGTCGGTATCAATGTTCTTCTTCTTTTTTTCCGTTGCCATATCAGCATACGCCTGCAGTACCAGTTTTTCTGTTTCGTAATAATCTTCTACACCGGCTGCCCTTTTGCCCAACTTTCTGCCTGTTTGAAAAATGTACAGGTCAAGAAAAGTATCTTCTTCAAAATCTTCCCTTGCTTTATAAGTTCTGTACAGCAAACTGTTTACAACAGAAGCTTCGGTACTTAACGCCAGTTTGAGTTCATCTTCATATTTATTGATGCGGAAAGAATTTTCTGTTAGATAATCGTTGCCCGCAGGCTGGGTGTAATCGGTATAGTTCTGCTTTAACGCTTCCATTGCTACCATTTGCCCCTGCCATAAATCCGGGTTTAATTCCAGCGCTACGGCATCCACACTTTTAATGGCATGATAAAAAGAATCGCTGAGGTGAAAAGCCAGCTTATTGCTCACATGCATAGTACCAAACAGGTAAGAGGGTTTTTTTAAACCATTGCCCGTGATCTCCCAAAAAAGGCTCGGATATTTTTTGGTTGGATTGGTTTGTGCAGAAAGGGCAAAGGAAAAAAATAAGCACAGGGCGGCGGATAACAACTTTTTAAACATGAAGTCAAATGTTAATTGCTGGTGAATATTAAAGATGCGGAGAACAACAGAAACCACAAAATATACGGCCATCATTCAACAGTTCTTTAACGCTAATTGTTTTGCAGGCATAAGGAATAAAAAGCAATTATAAAAATAACTTTTATTATACTACCTTTGCACTCTCAAAATCATGCCGTAACATGATAAGTGCCTGCAAAGTGGGCTACATATCGCTGACCAACAGCACTTTCGGCCTGGTTATCATTTTTAAACTTATTGATACAAATGAAATTAAGCCAATTTCGGTTCGACTTACCCCTTAATCTGATTGCCCAAAACCCCACTAAAAAAAGAGAAGACAGCCGCATGATGGTGGTAAACCGTAAAACCGGCAAGATCGAAGACAGGAACTTTCGTGACATCATTGAATATTTTGATGACAAGGATGTGATGGTGGTGAACAATACCAAAGTTTTTCCTGCCCGTATGTACGGCCGCAAGGAGAAAACCGGTGCCAAAATTGAAGTTTTTTTATTGAGGGAACTGAACAAGCCAAACCGTTTATGGGATGTGATCGTTGATCCGGCCCGTAAAATAAGGGTGGGAAATAAATTATATTTTGGAGAGAATGATGAACTGGTGGCAGAAGTAATTGATAACACTACCAGCCGTGGACGTACCATCCGCTTTTTGTGGGATGGCACTGAAGAAGAATTCCGTGTAATGCTGGATTTTATGGGTGAAACGCCATTGCCAAAATACATTAAACGCAAACCAGACGAAGAGGATAAAGAGCGTTACCAAACCGTATATGCAAAACATGAAGGAGCGGTGGCTGCGCCAACTGCAGGTTTGCATTTTAGTAAAGAATTGATCAAACGCCTGGAAATTAAAGGTATCCGCTTTGCAGAAACCACGCTGCACACCGGTTTGGGCACGTTCCGTCCGATTGAAGTAGAAGATTTGAGCAAACATAAAATGGATGCTGAATATTATGCCATTGATGAAACTGCCTGCGCCATTGTAAACAAAGCAAAAACGGATGGCAGAAGGATCTGCTCCGTAGGAACCACCACCATGCGTTCAATGGAATCATCTTTTACTGCACAAAAATTATTGAAACCATCCGAAGGCTGGACCAATATGTTCATCCATCCGCCATATAATTTTTCTATTGCAGATGCCCTGGTTACTAACTTTCACCTGCCAAAAACCAGCCTGCTAATTATGACCTGTGCTTTTGGCGGCTACGATTTAATCATGGAAGCTTATAAAAAAGCGATTAAAGACAAGTACCGTTTCTTCAGCTATGGAGATGCATTGTTAGTCGTTTAATGCTTAAAGGGTTTAAAGTTTAAAGTTGTTGAACGTTGTTTAATATTGTTTAAGTGAGCTCTTCATTTTGAAGGGCTTCTTTGTTTTGTTGCGGGTTACAAGTTATGGGTTGATGATGTGTAAGATTCTATAGAACAACGTTAACTCGAAACTCATCACTCACAACCAATTTTAAGAAGTGGTGCAGTTACGTGTTAAAAAGTTACGGGTTGCTGATGTGTTTTTTTAGAACAACATAAACTCGAAACTCGTAACCGATTCTGTGAGGTATATAGTTAAGAATTAGGAATTACAGGTTGATGATGTGTAAATTTTTTAAAACAACATAACCCGAAACCCTCAACTCGTAACCAATTTAAAAGGAATTGCTTTTTTATTTTAACCGAAAGGGTACAAAAAATAAAGGGCTGGAATAGAAATCCCTGCCCGTTTTAAATCCAATATCCTATGAAAAACCACTTACTAAACGCAGGCGGCAAAGTAATATTGCGTAGGAATGATACTTTTTTGAACTTTTTTTTGTTTCCTTTGCCAGTCCATGCAACCCGTTAATTATCAAAAATATAATCCTGTTATCACCATTAGCCTAAAGGGCAAAATCCTTGTTGGCATTGTGCGTTTGTACTACCGCATGAGGGATTTGCTGGGTAAAGACAAATGGAATTCTATTGTTGCCGACCACCACGAAGATCCCCTGAAAATGACCTTTGAGGAGAAGCGCTACCTCGGGTATAAATATTATTACAAGGCAATGGTTGAGATAGAAACAGGCTCGGCCATGAATGAATATTTTGCCAAACAGGATCTTCAATTTAAAGTGCCGGATGGTTTTGTAGTGCAAAAAAAAATAACCCTCAGCGCCGGTGGTGATCTTATGCCTTATACCTGCATTACACCGAAAGTGTGCTCAAATATCTGGAACGATACCGGCTATTTCTTCTTTGATGCAGACATCGTTTTCGCCAACCTGGAAACGCCTGCTGATTTTAGTCAGCCTGCATCTGCCGCACCGGAAGTAATGTTGCATGATATGTACTTCAATGCAGATGAAGCCACGATGAATATTTTTTGCGGCAACGGGAAAACTAAAAGTTATGATGTGTTAAGCGTTGCCAACAACCATTCGCTGGATATGGGAACGGGAGGGCTTAAAAAAACCATGCATTTATTGCAGCAAAAAAATATTGCCTACACCGGTGCCGCACTGACCAAAGAAGCACAAAATGATTTTCCTGTCATTGACCGCAATGGTATTAAAGTGGCTTTTTTAGCCGCAACATTTTCATTTAATAAAGAAGTACTGCCCGAAGGAGAAGACTGGCTTTGCAACCACATCGAACTCAACCAGGCTGATCCGGATATTTGTTTGTTGATACAACAGGCAATGCTGGCAAGAGAAAGGGGTGCTGATATTATTGTTGCTGCACTGCACGCCGGTTGTGCTTACCAGGCTTATCCGGGTTTGCAGGTAGTAAAAAATATCCACCAGGTTTGCGATGAAGCCGGCATCGATATCATCATCGCCGGCCATCCGCACAACGCACAGCCGATGGAAATTTACCAGTCTGCTGTTTCCGGAAAGCAGCATTTTATAGCGTATTCGCTAAACGACTTGATTGCTTATGATATTTTTAAATGGTGCCACCTGCCCATGATGCTTAAGATAGAATTGAGCAAAGGGATGTTGAACGGCAAAGAAATTACCTGCATCACAAACCTCACTGTAAAAGCTGCTTATATGCATGCTGCCATCAAAAATGGCAAGATTACTTCTTTAGAATTGCTGGATTATAAGAAAGTAAAAAACGATCCTTCGAGCTATTTTACCAATAAAAAGGATCTGCAAAAGTTTGAGGAAACGAGCGATTTCTTTGAACGTTTTGTATTGTTGCCACATCAGCACCACATATTAATATAATCGTTTAGCGTGTGTTACGGCCTCGAATAAAAAAGTGTTAGAAATTTTCCACATTAGCCGTTAAAAAATCAAGGCAGTTTGAGCCAGCCTAACCTTTGAATTATTATACCCTTGCGGCGAGTTCCTTTATTTTAGGCTACTGTGAATAATTTCAGCCGTTTTATTCGAAGCCTTGATTTTTTTTGTTACTTTTTTTTATTAAGAAAAAAAAGTAAACAGGAACAAGGCAATAAAACAAAGGTTT
>CAXTPJ010000087.1:0-8799 GCA_964245855.1 uncultured Ferruginibacter sp.
GGTGTTTTCACCGGGGTTTGATCCAACCCTGTTTACTTATGGCACCAATGAAACGGGGAAAGAAGAATTTTTGAGGGCTTACAACAAAAACAAAACGCCGGTAACCGATAAAGAAAAATCTTTGCGGGAATACCTGGAGTTGTATAGCAAATTCAAGCTAAAAGTAAAAGCTGCCAAAGAATTAAAACTGGATACTTTGGAGCAATTAAAGTACGATATACAAAACTTTCGCAGCCAGGTAGAAGAAGGTTACCTTACAGATGAATATGAGGTAAACAGGTTGTTGGGTGAGGCGTTCGACCGCAATCAAAAAGACATTCACCTCATTCATTTTTCCATTCCGGTCAGTGCTAAAATGACCACTGCAGATTCTGCAAAATGGTATAAAACATTGGATGCTGTAAGAGAGTCCATCTCCGGAAGTAAAAATAATTACGAAGAAACTACTGGCGCCAACGCCCCCGTAAAGTGGAGCGATCTTGGTTATATCACTACTTTTTCTTTACCATACGAAATGGAAAACCTGGTGTATGCTTTACAACCGGGTGCTGTAAGTAAAATTTACCGTACCAAATCTGCCATCCACATTTTTAAAAACGCAGGCGAAAGAAAAAACCCGGGTAGGTGGAAAGTTGCGCAAATTCTTTTTGCTATTCCACCGGATGCAACCGGCGACAGTAAAAAGGAAATGGAAAAGCTGGCAGATTCTGTTTACAATCTTTTGAAAAGCGGGGCTGATTTTGCTGCATTGGCAAAAAAATACAGCAACGATAAAATGACTTACCAGAATGGTGGCGAAATGCCCGAGTTCAGCACTGGCAAATTTGATATACCGTTTGAAAATGGAGTGTTTGCGTTGCAGAAAGATGGCGATATCAGCAAACCGATTTACACAAGTTTTGGCTTTCACATTGTAAAACGATTGCAGCAACAGCCAACGCCTGCCGATAAAACGGATGAAGCTTTTATGAGCAATTTAAAACAACAGTTGCTGATCGATTCAAGGGTGGATATTGCCAGGGCCAGTTTTATGAAAACAGTGATGGCGAAAACAGGCTTTAAAAAAAATCCGGCCGTTAAAGAAGAGCAATTGTACCGTTATGCAGACAGCGTGGTTGCCAGCGGCGAAGTGGGAAAATACCCGATCAATAAAACAACGATCTATTCTTTTACCAAATCGAAAGTTATTGGCAGCGACTGGCTCAATTTTGTAAAAGATTATAAGTTGAACAAGGATGTTTACAAAGGGGAAAACAATAAAGTCCTGCTCGAAAAATACATCAACACCGTTGCAACAGAATATTACCGCAAGCACCTGGAAGATTTCAACAACGATTTTAAATACCAGATGCAGGAATTTAAAGAAGGCAATATGCTGTTTGAAGTGATGGAAAGAAATGTATGGAGCAAAGCTGCCAATGACAGTGTGGGATTAAAGAAATTTTACGAAGCCAATAAAAGCAAATATTTGTGGAAAGAAAGCGCTACGGTAAACTTATTTAACTGCAACAGTTTAACTGCTGCCAACGAAACAATTGCTGCTTTAAAAGATGGCAAAAGCTGGAAGCAGATAGCAGAAGAAAGTGATGGCAAAGTGCAGTCTGATTCTGGCCGCTACGAAATAGCACAGTTGCAATTGCCTGCAGGTGTCACTGTTAGAGAAGGGTTGGTAACTGACCCTGTTGTAAATACCAGCGATAATACTGCCAGCTTTGTTAAAGTGTTACAACTTTATCCAGCTAACCAGCAGAGAAGTTTTGAAGAAGCTAAAGGTTTGGTCATTAATGAATACCAAACTTACCTTGAAGAAAAGTGGATCGAAGAACTGAAGAAAAAATACCCGGTTAAAGTAAATGAAGTGGTATTTAAATCACTGCTGAAATAAGCGCTTCTTCTAAAAAGAAAAAAGCTGGCCTTATTAAGCCAGCTTTTTTTATGTACTCGATAGGATTTATTTGATCTCTTTCACCACGTTATGTATCACATGCGGTTTTCCTAAAGTATAGTAATGCAATACCGGTACGCCAAAAGCTTTTAATTCTTTCGATTGCTGTATCAGCCATTCTGTGCCGATTTGTTCTACCTCTTCATCTGTTTTGGCTTTCAGCACGGCGCTTGACAAATCCGTAGGAATATCTACATGAAATATTTTCGGTAAAATAGTCAGTTGTTTTTTATTGGTCAGTGGCTTCAACCCCGGGATGATCGGTACTTCAATACCTATATTTCTGCAGGCTGCTACAAAATCAAAAAATTTCTGGTTGTTGAAAAACATCTGGGTCATGATGTAATCTGCCCCGGCATCCACTTTCGATTTCAGGTATTGCAGGTCCGTTTCTAAATTCGGCGCTTCAAAATGTTTTTCCGGGTAGCCTGCAGTGCCGATACAAAAATCTGCTTTGCCACCATTCTTAATATCTTCTTCCAGGTAAATGCCGTTCTTTAAATTCATCACCTGCTTCAGCAGGTCAACAGCATAAGCATGGCCGTTTACTTCCGGTTCAAAATTGGCTTCGTTCTTCGCAGCATCGCCCCTTAACGCCAGCACATTATCAATGCCTAAAAAACTAAGATCAATCAAAGCATCTTCGGTATCCCTTTTAGTAAAACCGCCGCAGATCAAATGCGGTACTGTATCTACATTATAATGATTTTTAATGGCCGCACAAATGGCCACCGTTCCTGGTCGTTTGCGGGTTTCTACTTTTTCAAACGTACCATCCGCCTTCTTCTTGAACATGGTTTCACTGCGGTGATAGGTCACGTTAATAAAAGCCGGTTTAAACTCCATCAGTTCATCCAGGTGAGTGTAAATGGTATTGATCGTTTTCCCTTTCAATGGCGGCAATATCTCAAAAGAAACAAGCGTATCTTTTGCCTGCGAAATGTGTTCTGTAACTTTCATTTACTTATTGTTTTATCAAACGATGGATACTTGCGCCCACCACGCTTTTTTTCAAATATCTGCAAACTTACTTAACAAAGCATAAAGCACAAACTGCTGTTAAACATAAATGATCCCTGTGCCTTTTGGCGGTTTGCTGTATTTTTGTTGCAAACGTTTAACAATTGGATTTAACGATACAAACAAACAACCTGGTAAAAACCTACGGAAGCCGTACGGTGGTAAACAATGTTTCTTTCAATGTAAAACAAGGAGAGATCGTTGGTTTGCTGGGACCAAACGGCGCCGGTAAAACCACATCTTTCTACCAGGTAGTAGGATTGGTAAAGCCAGACTCCGGCGATGTTTTTTTGAATGATATTAATATCACCAAACTCCCCATGTATAAAAGGGCGCAGATGGGCATTGGCTATTTGCCGCAGGAAGCAAGTGTTTTCAGGAAGTTGAGTGTGGAAGATAATATCTCGGCAATATTAGAAATGACCAAATTGAGCAAACAGGAACAAAGGGAAAAGCTGGAAACTTTACTGGATGAATTCCGCTTACAAAAAGTACGCAAAAACAATGGCGATACATTAAGCGGGGGAGAAAGGCGAAGAACAGAAATTGCCCGTGCTTTAGCGGTTGATCCAAAATTCTTTTTACTGGATGAACCCTTTGCCGGCGTGGATCCCATTGCCGTAGAAGATATACAGGCCATTGTTGCAAAACTCAAATACCGCAACATTGGCATATTGATCACCGATCACAATGTAAATGAAACTTTATCTATCTGCGACAGGGCTTACCTGCTGATCGACGGAAAAATATTTAAACATGGTACCGCAGAAGAGTTGGCCAGTGATGAACAGGTAAGGCGGCTTTATTTAGGCCGCAACTTTGAATTGAAAAGAAAAGATTACCTGCATGACGAGGCTGCCAAGGAAGAAGTGTTAGGGGCGGTTGACCGCTCATTGGATCCGGATAAAATTGCTTATTCATTGAACAGCGCAGTGGAATGGATAGATAAGATTTTAAAAACACCGCTTTCCGGTAAGGATATAAAAAATATCCAGGCCGGCGATCCGTTGAATATTAAAGAACTGTTTCAATTTGTTGGTGAACTTAAAAATGCAGTGCTGCAGTACAATGAAAAAGAAGTGCTGCCAAAAGTTACAGAACTGTGCCACCAAATACCACCGTTAAACACTGCTGGTTATCAACTTTCCAGGATCGCCAATATAGTTGGTTTCTTGGGTTCCGGCGCTGCAGAAACAATCAAACAAAAGCTGGAATCAGACCTGCAATCAGTTAAAACTCACTTAGCCAATATACACCTGATCATAGAGAATCCTGCTTTTGCAGAAACGATCGAGGTGTAAATACGTTAGTTTTTTTCGCATAGCGAAATCAACGTTTCATACTAATCCCCTTTCTTTCAATGCAATTTTGTATTTTGCCCTATACAAATGAAGCTGCTGTCCCCCGCCATATCTAAATTAGCCAGGATGCGCTTGTGGCGTATTCAAAACTGGAGCAATCATCCGGTGGCTTCGCAGCGGGAAGTATTGCAGCATTTGGTTACCTCTGCACAATATACCGAGTTCGGAAAAAAGTATGGCTTCTCAAAATTGTTTACTGTAAAAACCTTTAAGAAAGCCGTTCCCATTCATGAATACAACGACCTGAAACCATACATCGAAAGAATGATGGCCGGGGAAGAAAATATTTTGTGGAATGAACCGATCAATTGGTTTGCAAAATCATCCGGTACTACCAGCGAAAAAAGCAAATTCATTCCCATTAGTGAAGAAAGCCTGCAGGACAATCATTTCCAGGCAAGCAAAGATGTACTCACCAATTACTATAAAAATTTTCCTTCCAGCGACCTGCTAACCGGTAAGGGGTTGGTTGTTGGCGGATCGCACCAGCTCAGTAAAGTAAATGATGATATTCAGTTCGGCGACCTCAGTGCCATCCTGATGCAGAACTCTCCTTTTTGGGGACAATGGCTCCGAACCCCGGAACTAAGCATTGCATTACTCGATGAATGGGAAAATAAAATTGAAAAACTGGCGCAAACAACCGCACAGGAAAATGTTACTTCTTTGGCCGGTGTGCCCACCTGGACGCTCATATTACTAAAGCGAATTTTAGAGATAACGCAAAAGCAAACCATTAAAGAGGTTTGGCCCAACCTGGAATTATATATCAACGGCGGCGTTTCGTTTGTACCTTACCGTGAGCAGTTTGAAAAGATCATGGGCGCTCCCATCAATTACCTCGAAATATACAATGCCAGCGAAGGTTTTATTGCTGGGCAGGAATGTCCCGGTGATGATGGCATGTTGCTGTTTACAGAACATGGCATTTTTTACGAGTTTTTGCCGGTGGAAGAATATGGAAAAGCTTCGCCGCAAACCGTGGGTTTAAATGAAGTAAAAGTTGGCAAAAATTACGCTCCCGTTATCAGCACTACCGGTGGCTTGTGGCGTTATTTGATTGGCGATACCATACAGTTTACTTCGCTTAATCCCTACAAAATAAAAGTAAGCGGTCGCCTGAAATATTACATGAATGCCTTTGGTGAAGAAGTGATTGTTGACAATGCAGACCACGCCATTGCTGTTGCTTCTGCAAAAACAAATGCCATCGTTAATGATTACACCGCAGCGCCGGTTTTCTTCAGCGAAAGCAATAACGGTACGCATGAATGGCTGGTAGAGTTTGATAAAGAGCCGGATAATTTAACTGCGTTTGTGTATGAAATGGACAATGCACTAAAAGACATCAACAGCGATTATGAAGCAAAACGGCACAAGGATATTGCCCTGCGCTTACCCATATTGCATGCATTGCCCAAAGGAACATTCAGCGAATGGCTAAAGGTAAAAGGCAAGCTGGGAGGGCAACACAAAGTTCCACGCCTGAGTAACGAACGCACCATTGTTGAAGAAATTCTTTCATTAAAAAGATAGTTCGTAATATGAGTGAGCAATTAGTTACCTGTAAAAATTGCGGAAATCAATTCGTTGGTAAGTATTGCAACCGTTGCGGCGAAAAAGTTTATACACCGCACGATAAATCTGTCCCTCATTTTTTTGAAGATGCCCTGCATTTTCTTACTCACTTTGAAGGAACATTTTTTAATACGCTCAAAGCCATCTTTACAAAGCCGGGTAAATTATCACTTGACTACTGTGATGGTTTAAGGAAAAAATATTTTAAGCCGCTGCCTTTTTTTATGCTGCTGGTGGTATTGTACCTCATTTTTCCAATGTTCACCGGACTCAATATGCCTTTTGCATATTACCTCAACAAAGGTTCGTACGCAAACCATGTTACGGGTAAAAAAACAGGGGTTAACATTGATAGCTTACAGGTTTCTATTGATGCCATCGTTAACAAAAAAAACCTGCAGCTAACAAATGAATGGTATGGCTACCGGTACAGGGTTGCGGATTCAATCATTAAAACAAATCCTTCTCTTGCAAAACTGGAAACCGCCTTTAACAAAAAATCAGAAAAAACTTCCAAAATATTACTGCTGGTACTGCTGCCTTTATTGGCCATTGTTCTCTGGCTGTTTTCAATAAGAAAAAAAAGATTGTTCTTTGATCACCTGGTTTTGTCAACAGAAATTAATTCGCTTTACCTGCTGATCAGCTTTTTTATCATGCCGCCGGTTATCATGTTCCTGTATAAAGTATTTCCTCACATTGCCATACAATACCTTTCTGATTTTTCTATTGCCGCTTTCTCTTCAACTTTATTAGGAATTTATACTGCTGCTGCTTTTCGCCGCTTTTATGGCGATGCAGGATGGTGGGCCATATTGAAAGCTATCCTCATGATCATCGCTCATTATTTTATCGTGCAATTGATCTATAAATTCATTTTATTTGCAGTTACTTTTTATTTATCATAAAACAAGGATATGAAATTACTGGAAGGAAAATCAGCCATAGTTACCGGTGCTGCCCGTGGTATTGGAGAAGGTGTTGCCATTAAATTAGCAGAACAGGGTTGCAATATAGCATTCACTTATGTAAGCGACAGCAGTGCTGAAAAAGCAAAAACACTGGAAGAAAAATTAATGGCATTGGGCGTAAAAGCAAAAGCATATCAAACCAATGCGGGCGATTATACAGCTTGCGAAGTTTTTGTGAATTATGTACTGAAAGAGTTTGGCCAAATAGATATCTGTATCAACAACGCAGGCATTTCAAAAGATAATTTATTGCTCCGCATGACGCCGGATCAGTGGGATGAAGTAATGCAGGTAAACCTGAAAAGTGTTTTCAACATGACCAAACAGGTTATCAAGCCAATGATGAAAGCCAAAAGCGGCAGCATCATCAATATGAGCAGTGTTATCGGTGAAATGGGCAATGCCGGCCAGAGCAGTTATGCAGCCAGCAAAGCAGGTGTGATTGGCTTTACTAAATCCATTGCAAAAGAATTGGGCAGCCGGAACATTCGTTGCAATGCCATTGCGCCGGGTTTTGTAGAAACGGATATGACCAGTTATTTAAACGCCGGCGACGGTGCAGATAAATACAAAGCCGGTATTCCTTTAGGCCGCTTTGCCACCGCAGAAGACATTGCGAATGTAACCCTGTTTTTAGCCTCCGGCCTGAGCAGTTATGTAACAGGACAAACCATCAGCGTTTGTGGTGGTTTAAATATTTAGGAGCCAGATTTTATGTAACAAACTTCAGTAATTCTGTTAGACATCGTCCCCGCCGTGGCGGGGATCACTTGTATTGAAGTACTATAAGCAACTTTTTAAAAGCAAAAAGCCCCGAAAATTTCGGGGCTTTTAATATAGTGTGCGAATTAAAATTATTAACTAAACAGGCCACCTTTTTTCAATTCTTTCACGCCTTCGCCGATCAGGAATCCATTTTGATAGATCTGTATTTTGTAGCTACCCTGTTGGAAAGTTGTACCCGGAACAAAACCAAATTCAACATTTTTCCTTTTAGCAGTTTCTAACTGTACAGGTACTTTAGCAGTAAATACTTTTTCACCTTCTTCCCTTGTAGTAAAGGTACTGGCAGTTGAAGCAGGTGCTGCAGGAGCAGTTAAAGAATCATCAGTTGAAGCGGCTGCAGTTGCTACCGGGGCTGCACCTGTTGCACTGGTTATAACTTTTCCATCAGGACCAGTTACCAGTACAAATATATCTGTAGTTCCTGGCTGTGCAATACGGTTATCTACATCAAATGAGATAACTAATTTATCAACTCTTTTTGCAACGGTAGATACTTTTTCTTTACCATTTCCTTTCACATTGATTGGGGTAATTACAATGTTAGATGCATTTAAAGTAGAAGCTACATCCACTTTCTTTTCTAACTCTTGTTTTACGGTAGTCGTAGCTGTTAGGTCCTGCGTTAATTTTTCTTTATCGGCAGTCAGCACAACTTTTTCTTCGCTCAATGTTTTATTTTCTTCTGTCAAACGGGCGACATCAGCTTCCATTGTAGTGATCTTTCCGTTTAAATCATCGATTAATTTTTTTGCTTTTTGTAACTGAGCAGTAGTAGCATTTTTGTTATTTAAAATGGTACGTATCTCTGCTTTTACTTTGGTGATTTCTGCATTGCTTGCAGTTAGTTTACCTTGTAAATCTGTATTCTGTGTTGCCATAGAATCAAGCCTGGCAAGTGATGCATCAAAGTTCTTACGAATGTCTGTCTTTTCATCTGTTACTTTTGCGATTTCCGTTTGTTGCATTTGTATTTGGTCAGATGATTTGTTCTTATCAACAATTGCAAATGTTCCCAAACCTAAAACGCAGGCTGCTAAAACACCAATAACTATATTTTTAGATGATTTTTTTTCTGGTGTATTTGGATTGTATGTTGATTCTGAATTTATAGTGTCCATGATAAATAGTTTTAAAAATT
>CAXTPJ010000088.1:0-8775 GCA_964245855.1 uncultured Ferruginibacter sp.
CCGCTGAGGGTTTCTGTTTCTTCGCTATCGGGAAAAGTGAGGTGATACTTTTCTGTGATGTAGTCTAATTCGAGGCGGCCACTAAAAATAAATTCGTTGGCAGATAGTTGTTTTTCGATGAGTTCTTCGGTATCATATTCATCCCTGATCTCGCCAAAAATTTCTTCCAGTAAATCTTCCATGGTTACAATGCCGGCAGTTCCGCCAAATTCATCAATCACCCACGCAATGCTTTTTCTTTCCCGGCTGAATTTATTCATCAGGTCTGTAGCACTCATGCTTTCCGGGATCACCGGTATTGGCAGCAGGATCGCTTTAATATCAGCAGGATTTTTAAACAGGTCAAGTTGATGAACATAGCCAACAATGGTGTCAATGTTTTTATCATACACCACCAACTTACTCAACTTGGTATTGATGAATTTATCTTTCACCGTTTCAATATTGGTGGTAATATCAACACCTTCAATTTCTTTACGGGGTATCAGGCATTCCCTGATTTTTGTTTCGCTCAGTGACAAGGCATTTTCAAACAGTTCTTTGTTGATCTCGCTGCTGTCTTCCATTTCATGGTGTTTGTTCTGGTTCACAAAATGTTCCAGATCGATCTTGGAAAAAGCGTCTTTCTTTTCATTCAATTTCAAATTGAACAAATATTTTAATATCCATTCTGCAATTTCTACCAACAAAATTGCCACAGTAGAAAAAGTGCCATAAAAGAATTTGACAATGTAAGCGATAAGGCCGTTGCTTAATACGCTGTCGCTCTTTGCCCGGAAGATGGCTTTGAAAGTAAACTCAAACAACAAAAGGATAAAAGTTGAGACCATGGTTTCAACAATCAGCCTGATGTAAGGATTCTCCGTATTGAAGCGCTGCCAGAAATGAAGTTCCCACAAAGGCCCCATAAAACTGCTCCATAACAATCCGTACACTACCAAAACAATGTTGAAGCCGATCAACGTAGTGCCAATAAAACGGGCGGGTTTTTCAGCATACTCGCCCCAGATTTTTCCGCTGTAAGTGCCTTGCTTTTTTCTTAATTCAATAGACAGTTTGTTCGCAGAAACGAAAGCGATTTCGATTCCTGCAAAAAAACCAACAATGATCAGTGACAGAAAAATACCTAACAGTGCTATCCAGTCCATAATGTAAAAATAAGAAAATTGAAGTGGCATTAAGCATTACACCAAAGCCCATCATTTTCAATTATAAAACATTCTTTGTATCAAAAAATTGTTTGCCCGGTTCGGGAAATATTATGAATTGATAAACTCCTGTACGATCACCACTGCTTTTTCCCTCGCTTCTTCCAGGTTATCGTTGACGATCAGTTTATCAAAATGATCCTTAAATGAAATTTCGTAAGATGCTTTGTTAACCCTTGCTGCCAAAGATTCTGCTGTTTCAGTCCCCCGGCTTTCCAGCCTTTTCTTCAATTCTGGAACGGATGGTGGCTCTATAAAAATAGTGAGTGCGGTATCCGGATATTGCTGCTTTACATGAATGGCGCCTTTAACATCAATGTCTAAAATGGGCAACTGCTTGTTGTCCCAAATGCGCTGCAATTCTGATTTTAGCGTACCATAATATTTTCCTTCATATACCATCTCCCATTCTACAAATTCATTCTGCTGAATCTTTTGTTTAAAGTCTTCAGCGCTCATGAAATAGTAATCAACCCCATTTTTTTCTGTCCCCCTTGCCTGCCGGGTGGCAGCAGAAACAGAAAAAGACAATTGCGGAAACTGTTGCATCAGGTGATGCGTAATGGATGTTTTGCCTGCACCGGATGGCGCTGTAATGATGATGATTTTATTTTGCGTTGGCATGTGCAAAGAAAATGAAATATTGTTGGAATATTTTTATGATAGCCCTATAATCAGAAACAATTATTACTGGAGAACCTTGAAGGAAAAGAACTTTTTATTTGTTGTTGTTGTTCCACTTTTGTCTTGATACAAAAGTGGAGCAAAAAATCAAGGCTGCATAAAAAGACCTAAAAATTGATCCTCCAGGCTAAAGAAAAACAAGTCACAACAGTTGAACATAGCCCATCATTGGTGCGACTTACAAGCCAGTATCTTTGCCAGGCTTCAGAACATTTGTTTTTCTTCTTAACGCCTTCCCATCAATTTTCTTAACGGACTTTTTATGAGGCCCTATGAAGCGTATCAGTATTTAGAAAAGTAATCCTAAAGATCAATTTCCCTCGTGATTCTTTCAAAACAATTCAATAATCAACAGTTCAACAATTAGCTCACCCTCGTAATATCAGCTCCCAACGCCTGTAACCTGGCATCAATGTTCTGGTATCCCCGATCAATTTGTTCTATGTTTTGGATGGTGCTTTTTCCTTCGGCGCTTAGCGCTGCAATTAATAAGGCTACACCTGCACGAATGTCAGGACTGCTCATAGTGATACCCCTTAATTTTTGTTCCCTTTCCAAACCGATTACTACCGCCCGGTGCGGATCGCATAAAATGATCTGTGCGCCCATGTCGATCAGTTTATCTACAAAGAACAGGCGGCTTTCAAACATTTTCTGGTGAATGAGTACGCTGCCTTTTGCCTGCACGGCCGTTACCAGCACAATGCTCAACAAATCCGGCGTAAAGCCCGGCCATGGATGATCGTAAATGGTGAGCACGCCGCCATCCATATAGCGTTGAATTTCATATAAATCCTGCGAAGGGATATGAATATCATCTCCTTTAAAATTCATTTGTATGCCCAGTTGCTGAAACCTTTCCGGTATCACGCCCAGGTTTTCCAACCCAACATTTTTAATGGTGATATCACTTTGTGTCATCGCCGCAAGGCCAATAAAACTGCCTATCTCGATCATATCCGGCAACATGCGGTGTTCTGTTCCGCCTAAATAATCAACTCCTTCAATGGTGAGCATATTGCTGGCGATGCCGCTGATTTTTGCGCCCATGCGGTTAAGCATTTTACACAACTGCTGCAGGTAAGGTTCGCAGGCGGCGTTGTAAATGGTAGTAGTACCTTTTGCCATTACCGCTGCCATTAAAATATTGGCAGTACCGGTTACGCTTGGTTCATCCAGTAAAATACTGGTGCCCTTCATTTCCGGCGCTGCCAGGTAAAAAAATCCATCGCTGTTGTATTGAAACGAGGCGCCTAATTTTTCGAAGCCAATGATATGGGTATCCAACCTGCGGCGGCCTATTTTATCGCCGCCGGGTTTTGGAATGTAAGCTTTTTTAAACCTTGCCAGCATAGGACCAGCAAGCATGACAGAGCCACGGAGCTTGCCGCTTTTTTTATGGTAATCAGGACTGTTCAGGTAATCCACATCCACATCATCTGCCTGGAAAATGCAGGTATCCCTGCTCACCCGGTCAACTTTCACTCTCATTTCACCCAGCAATTCTATCAGCAGGTTTACATCAATGATATCCGGAATGTTGGTGATAGTAACTTTTTCCGGCGTCAGCAACACAGCGGAAATAATTTGCAACGCTTCATTTTTAGCGCCCTGCGGTGTTATTTCGCCGGATAATTTTTTTCCTCCTCTTACCTGGAATGAACTCATACTGTTTTCGGTTTGGTGTTGGTTGTTTACTGTTGTGCTGTATGCTAACTAAATATTGAATATGTTATTGAAAGACTGTTTGAATAATTGATCTGATTTGTTATCAGCTTCAGGAATGCTCTTGAACTTCATTGGCGTCGCACTCTTGTACTGCAGTTCCTTGAGAAGCTTTTTCCTCTATAATTCAAAATATATAATTGATCAAACAGGTTCTAAATATTCAAAAATAATAGACGCTGCTTTATCTTTTGTTGAGAAGCGGCTCAAAAATAAAACCCCGGCACTGGAATACACCATGCCGGGGAATATTTATTTTTTAAGCAACGCTTAATATCTTTTTTTAAAATTGCGGTTGTTGTTATTGTTGCTGCGGTTATCAGAACCACTATTGCGATTGCCGCCATTGTTGTTCCTGTTATTGTTATTGCCTCCACGGTTATCTCTTCCGCCACCGCCATTGTTGTTATTATTGCGCTGACTGAAGTTTTTACGGTATCCTCCGTTGTTATTGGAACGATAATCATCCCGGTCGGTATTGTCGGTACGGTGTTTTACAAAAGGACGGTTGTTGAATTCCAATTGCCCGTCAGTAATGCTGGTTAACTCCGTTTGAATGTTATCATCATGCACCAGTTCTTTGTGCCAGTTGCTGTAAGTAAGTTTCATGTAATAAGCAATCGCATTGGCAAATCCCTGGCGTTTTTCGGGGTTGTCTTCTTTCAATGCTTTGTTGATTACCACTTCAATATTCTTACCTAAATGGTTGAATTTAGGATACCTTTTTGGATAAGGCAACGGATCTGGTTTTGCCTTTAATGTTTCCCTGGTAGGTATTGGGTATGGACTTTCTACATCCAGCTTAAAATCACTGATAAGGAAAAGATGATCCCATAATTTATGGCGGAAATCCTCAACATTTTTCAGGTGAGGATTCAGAAAACCCATTAACTCAATCATAGCCATCGCATTGCGCTGGCGCTGTTCTTTATCTTCCAGGGTAAGCACATACTCCACCATTTTTTGAATGTGGCGGCCATATTCTCTCATCGTCAAATGGTTCCTGGTGGTATTGTATTCCATCGAATCTGCTTGTATATCTATCATTACAGCAAATATACTAAAAGCTTTGCAAGCAGCAACTTTCTATGAAAAAGCGAAAAATCTTATGCAGCCTGATTGCCTGAAGATTTTGGGAGGAAGAATTTTTTGCAGACAAAAAAGGAAATAACCGCTCCGATGCTGTCTGCCAGCCAATCGGTAAGATCGTATTGACGGTTCGGAATAAAAAAAAGTTGTATTAATTCCGTTGCAAAACCCCAAACCACGGTAGCGATGGTGATGCGGATGAACAGGTTGATTGTTTGTTTGCGGGTCATGGCTGTTTTTCTAAACGGCATGCAAAACCAAAACACAATGCCTCCAAACAAACCGGCATGCACCAGCTTATCAAAGTTGGCGATACCATCGAGCCAGCCTGCTTTTGGGACATCTTCGCCCGGCAGGCAGATCAACACCATTACAAATAAAAACCAGGCAATGCCTGGTATAAATTTTATCCATTTCACTATAAACTGATTATCGGATTTTCTATTAGGAAACCAATTCGCCATAACCCGCAGCATCCAGTAATTCTGCTACATCACCTGGATTATCAACCGTCATTTTGATCATCCAGCCCTGTCCATATGGATCGCTGTTAACCAATTCCGGTTGAGCTTCCAGCGCAGGATTGATTTCTGTAACGGTTCCCATCACCGGTAAAAAAAGATCACTTACGGTTTTTACCGCTTCCACTGTTCCAAACACTTCTTCTGCCGCCAATGATTTGCCTTTGGAAGAAATATCAACATATACAATATCGCCCAATTCGCCCTGGGCAAAATCAGTGATGCCAATGGTTGCAACATTGCCTTCTAAAGAAACCCACTCATGGTCTTTGGTATAGCGGAGATTTGCCGGAACGTTCATATTGTTTGTTTAAAAAAGGTGATGGTGATTTTTAAAAGTAGCTGCAAGTTAAATAACTCATTGCTTATTTCTCAATGAAATATTTACAGCATTTTTATTCTACAATTTCCATGTGCATCCTGATATCAGAAACCGGTCTGTTGCTGCCATCAGTAGCGTTGGCAGCAATTTTATCTACCACATCAAGGCCACTGATTATCTCTCCAAAAACAGTGTAGTTCATATCAAGAAAAGGCGTGCCGCCGTTCATCTTGTAAGTCATGCGCTGGGCTGGTGTGTACGTTGTTCCATTGCGGGCCTGGATATTATCCAGTTCCGGATCGCTGCTTGGTTTTCCCTGAACAATATAAAACTGGCAGCCGCTGCTGGCTTTTTCCGGGTTGTTGGTACGGGCTGCACACAGGGCGCCTTTTTTATGGTATAGTGTTGAATCAAATTCGGCAGGTATAGTGTACCCAATATCGCCACCGCCCAATCCAACACCGGGTGCGGCTGTTTTACTTGTAGGATCTCCGCCCTGGATCATAAAATTTTGGATAACCCGGTGAAATAACAAACTATCATAAAAATGCTCTTTCACCAGTTTGATAAAGTTGTCCCGGTGTTTGGGCGTTTTGTTATATAATTTCACCACCATATCGCCGTAGGCGGTGGTAATTTTTACCCTGGTAAATTCTTCTATCACTGCAGAATCAACCAGCGGCGCTGTTGTTTTCTTTTTAACAACAGTTGTCTTTTTTTTAACGGTTGACTTTTTAACCGGTTTTTTCTTAATCTGCTGTGCCTGGGCATCTATGGTAAAAAACAAAGCCGTAGCCAGTAAAACAATGGAGAAAAATCTGTTCATAATAAAATTCCCGAAAATTAAGGAGGTGATAAAAAGATGCCGTTCAGTTATTTAAAAATTTGCTCAAAGTAAAGCAATACATGGTCTTTCAAAAAATTTTCCTGCTCAAATACATTAAATTCCGGCAATGGTTTTAGCTGGTTAAAATGTGGCCAGCCTTCCTCATCGTAACCACCAATTGAATAATAACCGCTTTGCGCCAGCAGCGTACATACTGCAATGTGCATCAGGTCTTGCTTTTGTTCTTTGGTATATTCCTGTTTGGCAGTACCCAGTTCCTGCACACCAATTAAAAAAAGTATGCCGTCCATTTCGGGCTTGATGCCGTATTTTTCTTTCAGCATGATCCGCAGCTTCAACCACCGTATCTGTAAATCGTCTTTTGCCTGTTGCATGCTGCAAATATAAACCCCTATCCCCTAAAGGGGAATTTAAACAGCCTTAAAATCGAAAAATCACAAAGCATTACCTTTGGCGAAAATTTTTACATCCATCATGTTACAGATCAATTACATCCGCCAGCACACCGAGTTAGTAAAAGAAAAATTAGCAAAGAAGTATTTCGGCGATGTATCGTTGGTTGATTCCATTATTTCGCAGGATGAAGCCATCCGCAAATTGAAAGTAGAAAGCGAAAGCCTGCAGGCCACCATGAATGCAACCAGCAAAGAGATCGGCATGCTCATGGGTAAAGGCGAAAAAGAACAGGCCGAACAAAAAAAACAGGAAGTTGCCAGTCATAAAAATGACATCCACCATCTTACAGAACAATTAACAACACTGGAAAAACAGTTGCATGATATATTGGTGAAACTCCCCAACCTGCCGCATGAAACGGTACCGGAAGGAAAAACACCGGAAGAAAATGCAGTAGTAAGAGAAGGTGGCAGCAAACCAATGTTGCCAGCCGGTGCTGTACCACATTGGGAACTGATCAAAAAGTATAACCTGGTTGATTTTGAGACCGGGGCAAAAATTACCGGCAGTGGTTTTCCTTTGTATAAAGGCAAAGGTGCCAAACTGCAAAGGGCATTGATACAGTATTTTTTAGATTACAATATTGAAGCAGGCTACACAGAATATTTACCGCCATTGCTGGTAAACGAAGCCAGTGCTTTCGGCACCGGGGCTTTACCTGATAAAGAAGGGCAGATGTACCATGCAACGGCAGATAATTTTTATTTGATCCCCACGGCAGAAGTACCGGTTACCAACGTGTACCGGGATGAGATTGTAAAGGAAGCAGAACTGCCGATTAAAATGACGGCATACACACCCTGCTTCAGACGGGAAGCCGGCAGCTTCGGCAGTGATGTACGTGGCCTGAATCGGGTACACCAGTTCGACAAAGTAGAGATCATTCAAATTGTGCACCCTGATAAAAGTTATGCTGTGCTGGAAGAAATGGTGCAGCATGTAGAAAAGCTTTTAAACAACCTGGAACTGCCTTACCGAATTTTGCGTTTATGCGGCGGCGATATGAGCTTTGCCAGCGCCCTTACCTACGACTTTGAAGTGTACAGCGCTGCCCAGCAAAAATGGCTGGAGGTAAGTTCTGTCAGCAACTTTGAAAACTTCCAGAGCAACCGCATGAAAACCCGTTTTAAAGATGCCAATGGCAAAACGCAATTAACGCATACGCTCAACGGCTCTTCTTTGGCCTTGCCAAGGATCGTGGCTTGTTTGTTAGAGAATAAGCAAACGGAAGATGGAATTGTATTGCCGGATGCGGTGGCGAAGTATTTTGGGGGTGGGGTGATTAATTAGATTTTTTAGCAGACTTTCTTTTTATAGTAGCCGGGGTTTTTATTTCGGCTACTTCTTTTTTGAGTAAGAGTATCTCTTTTTTTAATTCACACACGAGCAAGTAAATGTCATGCGTGTTTTTTAATTCGTCTTTACCATATTTTTCAATTTCATCTTTCACTACCAAACTATCATTACTCAAGTTTTCAAACCAACTTGCTGCATCTACATCAAGCACTTTAGAGATTTCCAGCAGTCTTAAAAGACTAATAGTTTTACTCTTTTCAATTTTTGCGTAAGCGCCAGGCGTTTCTACAGTAACCTCCGTCAGCATATCATTGTACTTCAGGTTTTTAGCTTCCCTTAAAGTTTTTATTCTTAATAAAATTTTTTCTACTTGGTCGATCACTAAGCAAATGTGGTAAAAGGCATTTTGTTGTAAACTCCAATATGGAATATTTAATCTTCCAATTTGGAAGTATTTGTTTGTTTATATATATTTTTGATTGAAAACAAAACTGCCGGATGCCAACGCTTAACTGGATAGGAAAAGAAAAAGTAATCAACCATCACCAGGATGTTCCTTTTAAAGATTTACTAATATTGAGGATTTTAATTTAAGAGAACCATTTGTAGAATATATACTGTCAAGAC
>CAXTPJ010000089.1:0-8740 GCA_964245855.1 uncultured Ferruginibacter sp.
ATGCAAACAAGCAGTGGAGCAATTTTGAGGCGAAGTATATTCCCAGTTCATTGGATTATGCATCCGGTTTCCAGGCCCGGAACTATTATTTCCGCCTCGATTCCAATTCGTACGCAGGTATCCGTTACTTTGATACGGTAAGTAAGGCCGGCGGTAATTTTTTTATACAAAAGTTTGCCCATAACCAACTGGTGTACAACCTGCGCAGCGATGGCATTGCCTGGGATACGGCAACAAAAAAATGGAAACTGACCGGTGTGCATGAACGTTTTTTAAAAGGCGATAAAGAAGAGATCACCAATATTCCTACCCTGATCAAAGAGTTCAATTTTAAACCACGGGACCTGCGAAAAGATGAATTTTTAAAAGACCGGTTAAGTACCAAAGAACTGAATGAACTCATTGATTTAGAAAGGCTGCGTGGTACAGAAGGTATCAATGCCTTGCTGGTAGAGCGTTATAACCGGGATGCGATACCTGTTTCTGTAATTATTTTGACGCTGATCGGTGCTATTTTATCTTCTAAAAAAGTACGTGGCGGCAGCGGCTTTCACCTCGCCATTGGAGTGCTGCTGAGTGTGCTGTATATTTTGTTCAGCCGTTTTTCTCTGGTGTTTGCAACCAAAGGAAATTTTCCAGCCTTGCTTGCAGCGTGGATTCCCAATATGGCTTTTGCCTTGCTGACTTATTATTTTTATCGAAGGGCGGCGAGGTAATACCCTTTTCTTCCTTAATTACAAATTCTGTTTCCCTAATTTATAAATGAATAAAAGTTTAAAGTATTCGCTATATCCCCAACGCCGTTTTCAATTTACTGTACCCAGCCTTACTAACAGGAACCTGTACCCCGGTAACCAACAATGCCAGGTGACTGTCTTTTTCATACGGTGTAATGCGGGTGATCAGTTGGGCGTTTACAATATAAGAACGATGAATGCGGATGAACTCCTGCTGCGGCAGCGTATCTTCAAAATACTGCATGGTTTTTTTCTTTAAAAAATTACCTTCTGCGGTATGTATCCTGGCGTAATCATCGGCCGCTTCTATATATTGCACCTGTGCCAAAGGAATGATCTTTATTTTACCATTGTCTTTTACAACAATCCTGTTGCCGGATGCCGGGGTTTGCAATGCTGTATTAACCACTGCCGGTGCCAGGTTGGTTTGCTGCAACAGCATTTTTTGAATGGCTTTGTCAAAACGTTCCTTACTGAAAGGCTTGAGCAGATAATCTGCCGCATGGGCATCAAATGCTTTGATGGCGTATTCTTCAAAGGCAGTGGTAAAAATCACCATTGGCGGATGGTCGATCAGTTCCAGCATTTCAAAGCCATTGATCTTGGGCATTTGAATATCCAAAAAAATAAGTTCTGGCTGGTGCTGTTGGATCGCTTTTAATCCTTCAAAACCATCATTGCATTCCTCTGCTACATTGATGTTTGGATAACCCGATAAATATTCTTTTATGATCGATCTTGCCAAAGGCTCGTCGTCTATAATGATTGCTTTCATGTGCTGTTTTTAATACACGAACTAATTAGAACTACATTAAGAAGCTGTTTGAATGATTGATTTTATTTTGTTACCGGCTTCAGTAATGCTCTTGAACTTCATTGGCGTCGCACGCTGGTACTGTAAATCGTTATTGAGCATTTCTACTTTTTGAATTGAAATGTTCCATCAGTTCAAACGGCTCTTAATTGGTAGATACAATCATACCTCACTCAATTGCGGGATGCTTACCACGGCAATAAATAATTCTTTTCCTGTTGTTAGCTGCAATAAATCTTGCCGGCCAAACAACAAGAACAAGCGCCTGCGGATGGATGCCAATCCAAAACCCGTTCCTTTCAAAGGCATTGCTGTTGATTCATCAAAAGGATTTTGCACGCTTACTTCCAGCAGCCCGTTGTTGTTTTTTGCTGTAATAATGATCTCCACTTCACCGATGGTATCGTACAACCCAAACTTAATGGCGTTTTCCACCAACGGTTGCAGCAGCATGTTAGGAAGTTTTAATTCCAGCGTAGTATCATCACAAACAACGGTTGATTTAAGCCGGTAACCAAACCGTACCTTTTCAATATCAAGGTACAATTGAAGATAATCCAGTTCCTGTTGCAGGCTTACCCACTGCTGGCTTTCGTTGCGCAAGGTACCACGTAAAAAATCAGACAGTTGCTGAATCATGTGCCTTGCTTTTTCCGGCTGCTGCCCGGTTAAGGCGCTGATAGAATTAAGGCTGTTGAATAAAAAATGTGGTTGCAATTGCTGGCGTAATTTATTGAGTTCTGCTTCTTTTGCCAGCTTTTCCATATCACTGTTGCGTTCCTGTTCTTTTTGCTGCTGCTGCTGGGTGTACCATAGCAAACCTGTCAATGTATTGCAGGTGATCACCAAAAAAGCCATGGCATAACGGAGCGTTGCGGTTTGTTGTAAATGCTCCAGGTAAATCGGATTGTCTTTATAAATCGTTTTCAACGTAAGCATGATGGCGCCCAGCCAGATACCACTCAGCGCAAACGACATAACGGCAACGTATAGGTATTTTTCTTTTTTAGGAAGATAGTACCGCATATTATTCACTACCACTGCACACAAGGCCGACAAAAATAACCCGCTGATGATGCCATCGGTGATCGCTTCTTTATCGCCTACATCAAAATGCCGCAGCAACGCAATTTGTAAAGGCGTACAAATGCACCACCAGGCCGCAAACACAATGGTAGCCTGCGCCCTGTGACTGCGGCCCGGGGTGTTGTCGTTGCTTTTAAGCATTGTAGAAATTAACAGTGGATGTATTTGTGTTGTCAAAACCAAGCATGCCTTCCTGTAGTAAAGCGGTGGCTTTTTGCTGTGTGCTGCGAATGTACGAACCGGCATCTGCATCTTCATTTGTTTGCGACCACACTTCAGCGCCATCGGCCAAAATGTTGATGGGTAATATATCAGTCACATCAATAAATTTCCAGTTGATAGCAACACCATTCGCCACCACTGCAGCAGTTTCTCTTTCGCCAATCAGCCGGGCTTTGTAAAAAGCATGCAGGGCATCTTCTGCCACTATCAACCGGAGCTGCTCATTGAATTGTGCCGTATGCTGACCCGATCCGCAGGTAAATTGATAAACCAACTTAGCGATGTACCAGTTCATTGTAGTTGTTTTGTTTTGAGGAAAAGTCGATAGTCGATGGTTGATGGTCCATAGTCAAATTGCCCATAGTCCATAGTCAAGAGTTGATAGTCCATAGTCAATTGCTCATAATCCATAGTCGAGAGTTGATCATTAGCCTGCCTGCTATGGGCGATGGACTATTGACTATTGACCCATTGCCTATTCACCATTGCCCATTCACCATTCACGCCTAATAGCTCCTGATATCAACGCCGCCGAACACAACCGAGCCTTTTAGCACCAATACTTTTCCGGGGTTAACACCAATGGAAGAATTGTATTTGCGCTCATCTTCCACACCGTGAAATACACCTTCAATTTCGTTATGAACGGTCCAGTGGGGCGGTACAATTATTTTTGCACCACCGAAAGCGATCTCAAATTTTACTTCCACTCTTCCCTCAATGTCTGCCTGTGTAAGGTCAACATCGGCTCCCCCAAATACACAGGTTACTTTTCCTCCCTGGAAGTTTTTAGAAACAATGTTTCGTTGTGTGCTGCTGAATACGGAACTCAGGCGAATGGTTTCTGCAGTTTCGGTTGAATAGTTGGTGCCGGGTGCTTCTTTCCAGGCATTGCTTGTTGCATTCATATCAGGATTTTTTTTTTCGGTGTCGGGATTGAGTAGTTTGTTCTTTTCGGGCCTCACGATAAAGAGTATCACAAAACCAATGATGGCTATTGGCCAGAAGTAAGGGGCGAGTGTAAGATCAGGCACTACATCGTCCAGCAAAACAAATGTGCCCAATGCAATCAGTACCAGCCAGCCTTTGTTGGTGAAGTTGTGTTTGATGCCACTGTAAATACCTACCAGTATCAATATTACCGGCCAGCTAAACAACCAATAGGGCAAAGGGAAACCACTGTTGCGCAATAACAAAGCAGCACCTGCGCCTATTAAAATGATGCCGCCGAATACCCGGCCTTCCTGTTTTCTTTTTCCTTTTACATTGTCTTCCATAATGTTTGCTTTTGTTACACAAATGTAGAGCAGCCACCTTTGCTTAAAAAGGGGCTTTAGGCTATTGTAGTAAAAACGTCGGTGAAAAGCGGAGAATTACCGGTAAATAAATTTGTCTGATGTAAATAATAGCGGTTAAAGTGCTTACTGCATAGATCTGGAATATTCTTCCAGCCTTGATTTTTCTTTTTTGGTAAGACTGGCCATACCATGTTTGTTGATCTTGTCGAGGATGCTGTCGATTTCCTTTTGTTCAACCTGTTTTTTGGCGTTATACAAATGATCGATGGAATAGAAGTCTGTTTGATTTTTGAAGAAGAGGTTATCCACCAGTAAAGCCTGCGGCCTGGTGATGATGATAAAAATAAAAAAGATGGTAGGGAAAAGGATGATGGCAATAGTTGTAAAATTTTGTACCAATGCCGCAGGCTGTAACAGCAGCGCTATGATCATGCCTATCAATGCGCCACCGAGATGGGCTTCGTGGCCGATGTTATCTTTTTTAGAGCGTATGCCATAAATGGAATAGCCTACGAACAACAAGCCGTACAACCATCCGGGTAAAGAAAAGAACCCAAACAGATCGACACCCATGCCGGGGAATAATGCCAGCGATGCAAAGATAACTCCGCACACAGCGCCGGAAGCGCCCACCGCACTGTAATCGCCGTGGTTGCGGTGAATAAAGAGTGAAAATAAATTACCACCGATGAGGCTACCAAAATAGATGGCCAGGTATCGGACGGCGCCCAGTTCACTTTCCAGCGAGCCGCTGAATGCGAACAGAGAGAACATATTGAAAATTAAATGCGTCCAGTCAATGTGCAGAAAGCCGGAAGTGATGAGGCGCTTGTAATCTTTGCTGAATAATATTTTATCAACTTCAAAAAGATAGCCATTGAAAAATGCCTGGTTAGTAAAACCCCGGTACGAAAAAATGATGTTGGTGATAATGATAATAATTGCGACTATTCCGTTGGTCATGAGCAAAGATTAAAGCTTGTTTTGGTGCAATACACAATTTGCTGCGGATGACCCATTGTATAAAGTGAAACTAAAGAAACGATTTTTTTTACTTGCAACAAAAATGTTATTCGTTACTCAAGGTTAGCATGTTTGGTTTTTAGGAACGTTTAATATTTACTGTTTCCATCAACTTGCTGCCGGATAGCAATGGAAAACCCGGTGAAGGCAGGAGCAGGGCTATGCGCCGGATTTGTAATGGATAGCCGGACTGGCACCATTTAATAAGTGTACGTTTGACAGCTCAAGTAATTTTTTTTTAAAATGCCGCTGCCGACAACGTTTGCGTAGTTTTTCCTTCAATTCCCCTATTTTTGCGCACCTAAAATTTAACAATACATTTTATATGGACAAATTGTTTTACGTAGTTCCGGCATTGGGCATTGTTGGCCTTTTGTACACTTTTATCAAATTTGCATGGGTGTCTAAACAAGATGCCGGCAACGACCGCATGAAAGAGATCAGCACTTATATTGCTGAAGGTGCGATGGCTTTTTTGAAAGCTGAATATAAAATCCTGACCTATTTTGTAATTATTGCTGCCCTTTTGCTGGGTGTGATGGGCTACAGCAATGAGAACAGTCACTGGAGCATTGCAATTGCATTTGTGATTGGCGCTTTTTTTAGTGCGCTGGCTGGTTTTATTGGTATGAAGGTGGCCACTAAAGCCAATGTGCGTACGGCACAGGCGGCAAGAACGAGCCTGAGCAAAGCTTTATCTGTTTCTTTTACCGGAGGTAGTGTAATGGGTATGGGCGTTGCCGGTTTGGCGGTGCTTGGCCTGGGTGCATTGTTTATTATTTTAAAAATGATTTTTGCCCCGGAAGCGGCTGTTGACAGTCATGAAATGGAAAAAACGATCGAGATATTGACTGGTTTTTCATTGGGTGCAGAATCAATTGCTTTGTTTGCCCGTGTGGGTGGCGGTATTTATACCAAAGCTGCGGATGTGGGAGCGGATTTAGTAGGTAAAGTAGAAGCCGGTATCCCGGAAGATGATCCACGCAACCCTGCAACTATTGCGGATAACGTGGGTGATAACGTTGGTGATGTGGCCGGTATGGGTGCCGATCTGTTCGGTTCTTATGTTGCCACCGTATTGGCTACGATGGTATTGGGAAGAGAAACCAATGCGTCGGGTGATGCTTTTGGCGGCTTGTCGCCAATATTATTACCGATGCTGATTGCAGCGGTAGGTATTATTTTTTCTATTATAGGAACCTTCTTTGTACGCATCAGCGAAAGTGCTGGTTTAAGTACGCATAAAGTACAGAATGCGCTGAACATGGGTAACTGGGGATCGATGGTTTTGACTGCTATCGGTTGCTGGTTTTTAGTTGATTATTTATTGCCTGAAACAATGGTATTGCGTAACCACGAGTTTACCAAAATGGGTGTGTTCGGCGCTATTATGGTTGGTTTGGTAGTAGGAGCTTTAATGAGCATTATTACTGAATATTATACCGCTATGGGCAAACGCCCTGTAATGAGCATCATCCGCCAGAGCGGAACCGGCCATGCTACCAATATTATTGGTGGTTTGGCGGTAGGTATGGAAAGTACTTTATTGCCGATTATTGTATTGGCTGCCGGTATTTATGGTTCATTTGCCTGCGCTGGTTTATATGGTGTAGCGATTGCTGCTGCCGGTATGATGGCAACCACTGCAATGCAGTTGGCCATTGATGCTTTTGGCCCCATTGCAGATAACGCAGGCGGTATTGCTGAAATGAGCGAATTACCTGCTGACGTTCGTGAAAAGACTGATATTTTAGATGCAGTTGGTAACACTACTGCTGCCAGCGGTAAAGGTTTTGCGATTGCTTCTGCGGCATTAACAGCGCTGGCTTTATTCGCAGCCTTTGTTGGTATTGCAGGCATTGATGGCATTGATATTTACCATGCTGATGTATTGGCAGGTTTGTTTGTGGGTGGTATGATCCCGTTCATTTTTTCTTCTTTGGCCATTAAAGCGGTAGGACAGGCAGCGATGGCGATGGTGGAAGAAGTTCGCCGCCAGTTCCGCACTATTCCTGGTATTATGGAAGGGACCGGTAAGCCAGAATATGATAAATGTGTGGCTATTTCAACCGAGGCATCGTTGAAAAAAATGATGTTGCCGGGTGCAATTGCCTTATTAACACCTATTATTATCGGGTTCATTTTTGGGCCGGAAGTATTGGGTGGATTTTTGGCAGGTGCTACCGTTTGCGGTGTGCTGATGGGTATTTTCCAGAACAACGCCGGTGGTGCATGGGACAATGCAAAGAAATCATTTGAAAAAGGTGTTGAGATCAACGGTGAAATGCATTATAAAAAGTCTGATCCGCACAAGGCGTCTGTAACGGGTGATACGGTAGGTGATCCTTTTAAAGATACATCAGGCCCTTCGATGAATATCCTCATTAAATTGATGAGTATTGTGAGTTTGGTAATTGCACCTACACTGGCTAAGATTCATGCAGTTAAAATACAGGAAAACAGGACAGAAAAGATTGAGATGCTGAATAAAATGAGCAACCCGGGAGCGGTGAATGAGAAGAAAGTTGTTGCGCCGGTTGCGGTGATTACAACAGAACAAGTTAACACTGCAGCGCCTGCGGTGGTTGCAAAAGTAGAAGTAGGTGTCGAAAATATCGCCGCCTTTTCTCCTGAGAAAAGGAATTAAAATTCTATAGCAATATTTTTTTGAAAAGCCAGCTTTATTAAGCTGGCTTTTTTTATTGTTTTTTGCCGTGATAATGCTGTGGGCCAGGGGGCAGGTGGAAATACACAAATCTTTCCCCATCTATTTTCCCAATGAGAAATTTCAAATATATTTGTATGCACATATTATCAAAACCGGCTTAATGAAAAACGACCAAGGTGATTTTTTATCCTGCTCTCTTGTTTCAACGCCTTTACATTATCAACTTCATCATTTGGTGATACCTCAATTTAATCTACTGCCCATTTCATTTATATGAACAAGCTAATTTTTGTTTTGCTGCTAATGATGGGAAAAATGACTTTTGCACAGGTAAATTTGAACCAGGGGCTGGTGGCTTATTATCCGTTTAGCGGGAATGCAAATGAAGCAACAGGTAATGGAATAAATGCACTCACATTCAACGGTGTTCAGTTAACAACCGACAGGGCAGGAAACGCAAACAGTGCCTATTATTTTGACGGTATTGATGATTATATGCAGATTCCGGATAACCCATCAGTAAATCCGTCATCTTCTTTTTCTATAGCATTGTACTTTTTGACTGAATCTAATAACCTACAAACACTGGTAGGTAAAATTGCTTATACAGGAAGTATTGCAACGCAATACCAAATGTCAATTAATTACAATCCATTTCCAGGAGTTTTGTTTGGTGTAAATCCTCCAGCGAGCGGCTGTTCAGGCCTAGGACAAAATGGCCAATATGTTAATACCGGTGGAAACAGTGTAACTGTTAACCAATGGCACTGTGCAGTTGGCACTTATGACAGTGGCCTGATGAAAATATATTACGATGGGGTACTTATTCAAACAACCACTACAAGTTTTACCACTTTGAACCAATGCGCCAATGCAACCGTTCAAATAGGGG